>NZ_BAAKJE010000138.1:0-245 GCF_059704565.1 Massilia sp. NBRC 108631 | reverse complement strand
TCGACGGTCTGGATGCGGCCGTCGAGTTCCGGATTCAAGCCTTCATCCTGCTGCGGGATGGCCTGGGTCAGCGGGGCCGGCTCTTCGCCGCCCATCTGGCGCTTGATGGCGTTGCGGGCCTGCTCGGCCTCGGCCAATTCCAGGCGCGCCGCGTTCAGCTTGTCGGCCATGTCGGCCAGGGTGCTGCTGTAGTCGGTGCCCTGGCGCGGCAACAGGCCCATGTTCTGGATCTTGAAGTCTTTCAG
>NZ_BAAKJE010000137.1:0-278 GCF_059704565.1 Massilia sp. NBRC 108631 | reverse complement strand
TCGACGGTCTGGATGCGGCCGTCGAGTTCCGGATTCAAGCCTTCATCCTGCTGCGGGATGGCCTGGGTCAGCGGGGCCGGCTCTTCGCCGCCCATCTGGCGCTTGATGGCGTTGCGGGCCTGCTCGGCCTCGGCCAATTTGGCGTTGCGGGCCTGCTCGGCCTCGGCCAATTCCAGGCGCGCCGCGTTCAGCTTGTCGGCCATGTCGGCCAGGGTGCTGCTGTAGTCGGTGCCCTGGCGCGGCAACAGGCCCATGTTCTGGATCTTGAAGTCTTTCAG
>NZ_BAAKJE010000136.1:0-1832 GCF_059704565.1 Massilia sp. NBRC 108631 | reverse complement strand
AATCTTCAACAGCCGATAAGTGTGAGCGTTTGGCGTGGCGCCATACTCTAGAAAGGAGGTGATCCAGCCGCACCTTCCGATACGGCTACCTTGTTACGACTTCACCCCAGTCACGAATCCTACCGTGGTAAGCGCCCTCCTTGCGGTTAAGCTACCTACTTCTGGTAAAACCCGCTCCCATGGTGTGACGGGCGGTGTGTACAAGACCCGGGAACGTATTCACCGCGACATGCTGATCCGCGATTACTAGCGATTCCAACTTCATGCAGTCGAGTTGCAGACTACAATCCGGACTACGATACACTTTCTGGGATTAGCTCCCCCTCGCGGGTTGGCGGCCCTCTGTATGTACCATTGTATGACGTGTGAAGCCCTACCCATAAGGGCCATGAGGACTTGACGTCATCCCCACCTTCCTCCGGTTTGTCACCGGCAGTCTCATTAGAGTGCCCTTTCGTAGCAACTAATGACAAGGGTTGCGCTCGTTGCGGGACTTAACCCAACATCTCACGACACGAGCTGACGACAGCCATGCAGCACCTGTGTGCAGGTTCTCTTTCGAGCACTCCCTGATCTCTCAAGGATTCCTGCCATGTCAAGGGTAGGTAAGGTTTTTCGCGTTGCATCGAATTAATCCACATCATCCACCGCTTGTGCGGGTCCCCGTCAATTCCTTTGAGTTTTAATCTTGCGACCGTACTCCCCAGGCGGTCTACTTCACGCGTTAGCTGCGTTACCAAGTCAATTAAGACCCGACAACTAGTAGACATCGTTTAGGGCGTGGACTACCAGGGTATCTAATCCTGTTTGCTCCCCACGCTTTCGTGCATGAGCGTCAATCTTGACCCAGGGGGCTGCCTTCGCCATCGGTGTTCCTCCACATCTCTACGCATTTCACTGCTACACGTGGAATTCTACCCCCCTCTGCCAGATTCTAGCCTTGCAGTCTCCATCGCCATTCCCAGGTTGAGCCCGGGGATTTCACGACAGACTTACAAAACCGCCTGCGCACGCTTTACGCCCAGTAATTCCGATTAACGCTTGCACCCTACGTATTACCGCGGCTGCTGGCACGTAGTTAGCCGGTGCTTATTCTTCAGGTACCGTCATTAGATGCAGATATTAGCCGCACCCGTTTCTTCCCTGACAAAAGAGCTTTACAACCCGAAGGCCTTCTTCACTCACGCGGCATTGCTGGATCAGGCTTGCGCCCATTGTCCAAAATTCCCCACTGCTGCCTCCCGTAGGAGTCTGGACCGTGTCTCAGTTCCAGTGTGGCTGGTCGTCCTCTCAGACCAGCTACTGATCGATGCCTTGGTAGGCCTTTACCCTACCAACTAGCTAATCAGATATCGGCCGCTCCAGGAGCACAAGGCCTTGCGGTCCCCTGCTTTCATCCTTAGATCGTATGCGGTATTAGCGTAACTTTCGCTACGTTATCCCCCACTCTTGGGTACGTTCCGATATATTACTCACCCGTTCGCCACTCGTCAGCGGAGCAAGCTCCCTGTTACCGTTCGACTTGCATGTGTAAAGCATGCCGCCAGCGTTCAATCTGAGCCAGGATCAAACTCTTCAGTTCAATCTCTGTTTTCAAAATCTTTTCAGATCTTGTGTCGATTTCATGCCACTGGCATGAAATCGCTCTTCAAAATAACTGACGATTCCTCTTGCGAGGTCACGTTTATTTCTTTTGTTGAGCGTTTAATAATTTGAGCTAAGAGGCTTGCGCCTCCGGCATCATCATCAAACGCCCACACTTATCGACTGTTAATTTTTAAAGAATTCTGCGTTACTTGCTGAAGCGTTTTGTTCAGCAGCAGAGAGGCGAG
>NZ_BAAKJE010000135.1:0-3195 GCF_059704565.1 Massilia sp. NBRC 108631 | reverse complement strand
TGAATGAAACAACTGTAAACCTCGCTTCCGCACCGGGCCGGTTTCAGGTGACAACCGGCCAAGATAGTTGTCGTCTACCGGCCAAGATAATTGTCGCTCACCAGTGCAGAAAGTGAAAGGGGAGTGCCGCGTTCGGAGGTAAAGAGGAATTGGTGCGGTAGCCGGCTGCGTTTACCGTCTCGAATCGGACGGCGCTCCGTCTGGATATATTTTTCCAGATCCAGAAAGAGGGCTTCACTAATGCCCACAGTGCGCGGCAGCGTTTTCTGCGCGGGAGGAATGGCACGCGTCTCAGACGGATCATCCGGCATGCGGCGCAAAGTAACGTAAAATTTTTCGCCGTCCTCCACTAAATCTGTGGTCTTTAGCTTAAGCAGCTCTCCACGGCGCGGACCTGCCTCAGCGAAAAGCCTGAAGATCAGCCAGTTGCGAACCCGTGCATTGCGCCGAAACGGGTTATCGGAAGCACTTGGATGCAGCATGAGGAGAAGCGCATGCAAATCCTGATCGTCCAATCCCTTCACTTCTGCGACTGAACTCCCACCGAGGTATAGCGCATCAAAATTAGATCGAATGCGGTCTTTTAATGCCAGTACGCGCTCATCCAAAGGTGTCGCCGTAACATCCGGAAGATATCGTTCGGCAGCCCATGTCAGGAACAACTGAACGGTCTGGAGATAGCCATTAAAGCTCGTGGGGTGAAGCCAGTCAGCACCGTTGTCTGATTGAGCGTTTCCGATCCTACCCGCAATTTTTGTAGTGACGCGCCCGGTTCGCAGCCAGAATCCAAAATGCTCGAGCTTGTTAATGACTAGGTGTAGCTGGCCGCTTATGGCAAGCTCGTCGAAGTCGCGCTCAAGTGCATGATACGCCCATTGATAGAGCCATTTAAGGATCTGTGCATCCCGGCGCAAAGTGCTGACCGCGCGGTGCCTGCGGCGCAAGACCGTGTAGATCAGAGGCAGTGCAACCGGAGTTTGGTAAGGCGCCCGACAGAGCAGCGGAAGAATTTCGCCGTGGCTGAAACGGCAGTTATGGACTTCAAACATCGGCAAGAGAAGTAGTAGCGATGGCGCAAGGCTACTAGGAACATAGGTCGCTAACAAGACCAATTTAATGTCATGAACAATTCAAACATCGTGCGATTATGATGCCTCTCAAGCACCATATTCACATCTTCACTAGCGATCAAAGTAAGCGTCCGCTCAGCGCCGTCTTGAGTGCTTGGGCAATTTGATTGATGATGGCATCACCCCACTGGGAAGCGGCGTAATCTCAGAGGGCTGCTGGCAAGCCGCAGTTCCAAGGCAAGAATTCATCAACCCGGTTGACCGGGTGATCGGCGATATGCTTCAGCACATGGCGCAACCAAGCTTCGGGGTCGACACCGTTCAGCTTGCCCGTACCGATCAACGAGTAGATCGCGGCGGCGCATTCGCCACCGCTGTCGGCACCAGCAAACAGGTAGTTGCGACGGCCAATGGCCACGCCGCGCAATGCCCGTTCGGCCGCCGAGTAATCAATCCCGATGGCGCCGTCATCGCAATAGCGCAGCAGCGCCGGCCAAAGTTTGAGCGCATACAGGATCGCCGCCGCCGTGTCGGACTTCCGCGACAGCGTGTCGAGCGTGGTGCGCAGCCACTGCTCCAGGTCATCGAGCAGCGGGCGAGAGCGGGCTTGCCGCACCTGCCTTCGTGCCTCTGGAGGTTGGCCCCGGATCTCTGCCTCGATCACATAGAGTTCGGCGATCAGGCGCAATGCCTCGGTGGTCAGCGCTGTCGGTCGCGCTGCGTGCAGGTCGTGGAATTTGCGCCGTGCATGCGCCCAGCAGGCGGCTTCGCGAATCGTGCCGTCTTCGAACAAGGCATTGAAGCCGGCATATGCATCGGCTTGGAGCACGCCCTCGAATGTGGCCAGGTGGTTCTGCGGATGAATGCCCTTGCGGTCAGGCGTGTAGGCAAACCAAACCGCTGGTGGCGCGCCGTCGCCCGAAGGCCGGTCGTCGCGCACATAGGTCCACAGGCGCGCCGTCTTGGTTTTTCCGTTGCCGGGCGCCAGCACAGGGATCGGGGTGTGGTCGGCATGCAGCTTCAAGGCCGTCAGCACGTGGCGCCGAACGGCGTCAACCAGCGGACGCAGCAGTGCGCTGGCGGAACCAACCCAGCTCGCCAACAGGGCGCGGTCAAGATCAACGCCTTCACGGGCATAAACGACCGACTGCCGGTACAGCGGGAGGTGATCGGCAAATTTCGCCACCAGGATGTGGGCGTGTTCTGTTGTTCGCGCAGCCCTTCCACCACCTCGTTCTGAGCGAGCAACAGCGCCTTCAAGGCGGCGATGTCGTTGGGCAGGTCGGCTGGGTTGAGCATGCGCCGAGTTTACGCGAGGCGTATCACGTTTACAAGGCCGACGTTAGTTTCCAGGTCCGCTCGGGGCGCCGCCAGTCGATGCCTTCGAGCAGCATCGACAGCTGCGCCTGCGTCAACGCCACCGAGCCGTTGCTGGCCTGCGGCCAGATGAAGCGGCCACGCTCAAGCCGCTTGGCCAGTAGGCACAGGCCGTCGCCGGTCCACCACAGCAATTTGATGCTGTCGCCGCGCCGGCCACGAAATACGAACACGTGCCCGCTGAATGGATCTTCCTCCAGCGCCGTCTGCACTTTGGCGGCCAGGCCGTTGAAGCCTGAGCGCATATCGGTGGTACCGGCGGCGAGCCAGACCTTGGTGCCGGCGGGCAGGCCGATCATCGCAGTACCCTACCCGCCGTAAAGCAGCTGGCGCGACAACAGGAGGCGACCGGGCGCCGTCGTTGCTTTAGCTAAATGAGATATAGATTAGCTATTGGACGAGCGAGATCTGTCGCCGGCCCCTTTACAGAGATGTGCCCAACAGCTAATCTATATATCCATTAGCTGTTGGGCGAACCAAGGGGAGAGGGATGCGGATTTCGGAACGGGAAATTGCATTGGTCGCAAACGACTACTCGGTGGCACAGTATGTGGAGGAGCTCGAGTTCGCCCAGATGCTAGCGCCAGCTCAGCGCGGAGCGATGCTGACGGCCGCAAAAAAGCGCATGAAGGCGCACATCATTAGTAAGCGTCGACTCAGCACCGTGTTGAGTGCCGTAACAGTTTAGTTGATGATGGCTGGCCGCAGGCCAGCGTTCATTTATTTGCCAGCCACAAGGTGCTGGGAG
>NZ_BAAKJE010000134.1:0-27125 GCF_059704565.1 Massilia sp. NBRC 108631 | reverse complement strand
CTGCGTTTGACAAAGCGTTTTGTTTGTCAGCAGCGAAGAAGGAAGATTATGAGGCTTGTCGTTGCTTCCGTCAACCCCCTGCTTTTCCTTCCATCCTGCGCTGCGTATGTTCAGCAGCGCGGGGACAGAACTATAGCAAGACACTGTCCCATAGGCAAGCGCTATTTCAGGTTCATGTAAGGTGGTGGCATCAGGCTTGCTAAGTAATAGAAAGCGGCACGGCCAACGGCCCTGGCGCGGCGTTTGTTCCGTCCTGGGTGTTCCATAACGATACAAATGCGCCATACTGTAACAACCGACACACAAAAAACGCCGCGTCAGACGGCCCGCTAGAGGAATCGGAGACATGTACCAGCCAACCGCCACCACTGCCGCCATGGATATGGCCGGCATCATCAGCACTTCGCACGAGCGCTCGCTCGCCTATGGACTCTGCCCGGAAAGCAAACTGGACATCGGCCCCATCGCCAGCGGCGACCTGTCCCTGCTAATAGAGCAGAACAAAATGCTGCACACCCACGCGCTGCCGGCCATGGAAACGCTGTACCAGCAAATCATCAACACCCACAACATGGTGCTGCTGACGGACGCGAACGGCGTGATCCTGCATTCGCTGGGCGATGCGGACTTTCTTGAGAAGGCCAACCGCGTGGCGCTGCAGCCCGGCGCAGCCTGGTCCGAAGAGCGCAGGGGCACCAACGCGATCGGCACCGCCATCGCTGAAAAGAGTGCTGCGCTGGTGCACGCGGACCAGCATTATCTGCAAGCCAACCACTTCCTGACCTGCTCCGCCGCGCCGATCACCGACAATCACGGCAACGTGGTCGGCGTGCTGGACGTATCGGGCGACCAGCGCAGCTACCACAAGCACACCATGGCGCTGGTGCGTATGTCCGCGCTGATGATAGAGAACCAGCTGTTCCAGGCCACGTTCGAGGACTCGATCACGCTGCATTTCCATACCCGGCCGGAATTCATCGGCACACTGATGGAAGGCATTGCCTCTTTCACGCCGGGCGGACGCTTCCTGTCCGCCAACCGCAGCGGACTGTTCCAGCTGGGCTTGAGCTATGCGGCGCTGCAGACGCACACCTTCAATTCCCTGTTCGGCTTGCCGGTGTCGGCACTGTTCGACCATTACCGTACCGCCGCCCCCGGCCTGCTCAACCTGTGCATGCACAATGGCGTGCGCGTGTACGGCCGCGCCCAGCTGCGCCTGGGCAGCAGTCACTTCCAGCATGTACTGGCCGAGCCGCACGATACCGAGCCCGCAGCACGTCCTGCGGCGGCGCCGTCCGCGCTGCATGCCGCGAACGCGGCGCGCAAGCTGTCCGGCCTGCGCTATCTGCGCACCGGCGATCCGCAACTGGAACTGGTGATCGACAAGGTGACGCGCGTGCTGGGCAAGGACATTCCCATCATGATCATGGGCGAAACCGGCACCGGCAAGGAGCTGCTGGCCCAGGCCATCCACAACGACTCGCCGCGCGGCCAGGGGCCCTTCATTCCGGTCAACTGCGCGTCGATTCCCGAAACGCTCATTGAATCCGAACTGTTCGGCTATGAAGACGGCGCCTTCACCGGCGCCCGCAAGAAGGGCGCGGTCGGCCGCATACTGCAAGCCAACGGCGGCACATTGTTCCTGGATGAAATCGGCGACATGCCCTACAGCCTGCAGGCCAGGCTGCTGCGCGTGCTGCAGGAACGCATGGTGACGCCGCTGGGCAGCAGCAAGTCGATCCCGGTCAACGTCGAAGTCATTTGCGCCACCAACCACAACCTGCGCGACCGCATCGCCAAGGGCTTGTTCCGCGAAGACTTGTATTACCGGCTGAACGGCCTGGTGGTCAAGCTGCCGCCGCTGCGCGAGCGCACCGATCTGGAAACGGTGGTGAAGAAGATTATCGCCATCGAATCAGGCAGCACGCGCTATACGGTGGCGCCTGAGATGCTGGCACTGTTCCGCTGCCACAAATGGCCCGGCAACTTCCGCCAGCTGACCAATCTGCTGCGCACCGCCATCGTCATGGCGGGCGACGAGTTTGAAATCTCGCAGCGGCATATGCCGGATGACTTCCTGGACGATATCGCCGCAGCCGATCCGCCATGCGCTGCTGCTGCCGCTGCTGCTACATATGGCGGATCGGCCCCAGCCATCCACCTGCCGGCCGGCGGTGCCAGCCTGGAGGACGTGGAACACTCGCTGATCCAGAGGACCCTGGCGGCGCACGGCGGCAATGTGTCGGCCACGGCGCGCGCGCTGGGCGTGTCGCGCAACACCATCTACCGCAAGATGCCGCACCTGAAGTAAGGCTGTCATGCGCGCCCCGCTGCCGCTGCGAAACCGGGCGAGCGGCGCGCCCGGCCCTGCTTGTCCACCGTGAGCAGGTCAATGCCAGGCAGGCGGCCGGCCAGCGCATGCGCCTTCTTTGCGCCCATGACCATGAACGCCGTGGACAAACCGTCCGCCAGCAGCGCGGATGGCGCCAGCACTGTCACGCCGGCCAGTTCCGGCGGCGAGTCGCCCCGCTCCGGGTCCAGTATGTGGTGATGCACGCGGTCTTGCGTGAACACCGACTCATAATCGCCGGACGTGGCCAGGCAACGGTCGCGCGCCAGCACGATGTCGGTACAGGCGCCGGCATCGCGCGGATCACGGATACCCAACGCCCAAGGCAAGCCGGGCGGCTTGGCGCCGCTGGCAGCGAACTCGCCGGTGTCGAGCAGCGCGTTGCGGATGCCGTGCCGGCGCAGCGCGGCCAGCGCCAGGTCGGCGGCATAGCCTTGGGCCAGGCCATTCAGGGTGAGCGCCATGCCCGGCCGCAAAAAGCGCACTTCCCCGCGCTTGAAGGCGAGCTGCCGCCAGCCGACCAGTGCACGGGCACGGCTCAGGGCCAGCGCGTCCGGCAAGCCACCCCGCTCTGCAGCCTGCGCGTACGCCAGCCACAAGGGCTGGACAGTGACGTCGAAGGCGCCGTCGGTCAGCAGCGCCAAGGCGCGCGCCTGCGCCAGTACCAGCAACAGACGGTTGTGGGGATTGGGCAGCACGCCGTCGCGGTTGAGTTGGTAGACCTGGCTGGCCGGATCGTAGATGGACATCAGCCGGTCCACTGCCTGGGCTTCTCGCAGCGCGGCGCGCATTGCCGCTTGTGCCGCTGCGCCGTCGGCGTGCGCCACCGTGACGGTGACAGTGGTGCCGAACGCCTGCGCTGCGGCCGTGTGCAGCGGCGGCCCCGCAGCCGCTGCCGAGCTGGCGCCCGCCTCGGCGCCGGCCAGCACGCCGATCGACGCGGCCAGGAATGTCCTTCGTTTCATGATGCTGTCTCCTTGGCGCCTGCGCGCGCAATGGGAATGACGCCGCTTCGCTTGCGCTCCAGCAGCAGCGGTGCGCATTGCGCTTCGCTATCATGGATGGCGACGCAGTCCAGGCACTGGAAGCACTCTTCGTAGTCGATCGCGCCGGCCGGCTCGATGGCCTGGTAGGCGCAGCGGTGGCGGCAAGTCTGGCAGGGCTGGCCGCATGCTTTGCGGCGCGGCACCCAATCCAGCAGCCTGGCCCGCCCGAGCAGCGCCAAGCCCGCACCCAGCGGGCACAGGTAGCGGCAGAAGGCGCGGAACCAGACTGCGCTGAGCAGTACCAGACCCGCCGCGTAGGCAACGTAGGGCCAGCTGCGCACGAAGCTGAGCGTGATGGCGGTCTTGAACGGCTCCAGTTCCAGCAGCAGGTCAAGACTCGCCGCTGCCGGCGCGGGGGCAGCGCCGGCGGCATCGGCCACTGTGCTTTCCAGCGCGGCACTGGAGGCGATCGCCACATTGACGGCGATGGCGGCAAGGGCCACGAACTTGAGCCATTTGAACTGTCTATCGGCCTTGCTGCGCAGGCGTATCTGCGGCAGGCGCAGCCACTGTCCCAGCCGGGCGCCGAATTCCTGCAGTGCGCCGAAGGGGCACAGCCAGCCGCAGTACGCGCCGCGTCCCCAGAACAGCAGCGCCACCAGCGCAAACGCCCACACCATCAGCGTGGCGGGGTCGAACAGCAGGTATTCCAGGCTGCGCCCGGCAGCCAGCGCTTGCGCCACCCCGGTCAGGTTGACGATCGAAAGCTGGGCCTGGGCCCAGTAGCCGACGAAGCCCAGCGTAAACACCAGGTAGGCGAACCGGAAGCGCGCCAGCCGAACGCTACGCCCGGCCAGGCGCCGTTGCAGAATCAGCGCGCCAGCCAGCACCAGCAAGCCCACGGCCAGCACGCCAAGCGGCACCGCCTGCGCGCGCCAGACACCATGCCATGCCGGTTCCGCAGCAGCGCCGGCGGTATAGAAGCGCTCGGGCAAGCGGTATTGCAGCGCCAGTTCGCGCGTGGTCCGCTCCGGGTAGACGATGCCCTTGCTGCGCGTGACGGGCAACGCAAAGTCCAGCGGCAGGCCGGGGTCCAGCCCGGCCTGGGCGATCACGCGGAACACGGCGACATGCGCGCCGCCAAACGCGGCAGGATCTTTCAGCGACAGTTCCATGTCCAGGTCACGCAGCTCTAGCGGCAAGCCTTGCTGCCGAAGTAGCAGCCGCTCCGGAACGCTGCCCGGCACGAATTCCTCCGGCATCAGCGTATGGCGACCGGACCAGGCCGCGAGCACCGCATGGTCGCCAGGTTCCAGGCGCGCCGCAAGCTTGTTCCAGCTGCGCGGCGCCAGCAGGCTCCGGCCCACTGCCGGCAACGACACATAGGCCAGCCGCAAATCGACGAAGGTGCCGTCAGGATCGCGCAGGGCCTCCGCATCCAGGCCGGCGCCGGGCGAGCCGCTGAACAGCGCCTCGGCCTGCCGGTTGGTCACGCGCAGCTGGTGCAGCACGCCCTGCGCCACCATGCGTTCAAGGCTGAGCGGCTCTTCCACATCGGTGCGCAGCCGGGCAGCCTGCGCGGGATCGCGCCCGGCCGCGAATCCGAGACGGGCCCGCGCAACCTTCAGCGCGGCGGATAACACACTCTGGTTGATGATGCGCACCGAAGCGGTCGCCTTGGCCACGCCGTCCAGTTGTACTTCCTGCGGGCCGCCTTTGCCGTCCTTGACGCCAATCCGGATGGAGCTGGCCAGCGGCACGCCCTGGTACTGCGACAGGAACTGGGCCAACGGCGCGTCGCCCAGGCCTTCCAGGAACACCGGCTCGTGATGCGACAGCACCGAGACACCAAGGAAAGCGCCTTTCGCATCCAGCGCGATGAGCAGGTTAGGCGGCACGCCGGCGAAACCTGCCACCGGCGCCAGGTCGATGGACTCGAACGCATAGCCCACCAGTTCCGTCGCCGTCGCGTTCTGCCGGTACAAAGGCCACACCGGCAGCGCCGCGTCGCGCTCGCCCACCATCAGCGGCGCGGGAAAGCGCTGCGCCACGGCGGCGCGGTCCAGCACACCGGCCGCCGCCGGCGCGCCCGGCGCCGACAGCAAGAGCGCCAGCAGCAGCATCGCCATGCGCCGCAAAACGTTGAGTACCGAGTGAGCCATCATAGCGCCGCCAGCCTCCGCAGGTCAGAAGAAGATGATGCCGCCGAGCGAGGCGCCGCTCATCTTCGCTTCGCTGCCGTTGAAGCCCTTGGAACGGGTCTGCCCCACTTCGCCCACCAGCGTGATGGCGCTGTTCAGCGTGTAGTACGCCCCCAGCGTAAGGTTGGCGTTCGATTTCAAGCCGCCGGTGCCCGCCGTGTTGTCGCTGTTTTTGCTGATGCCATAGCCCAGGCCCAGTTTCATCTTGCCGGTGGCCTTGTAGGTGCCCTGTACGAAGTAGTTGCGCGCCGTGGTTTCGCCCTGGTCCGCGTCGGACAGCACGCCCAGTCCTTTGCCGCCCTGGAAGTTGGCCAGCAGGCCGAGCGTGCCCTCGTTGTAGGAGGCGCCCACTTCGAAGGCGCGCATGGTGAAGTCGTTCACGCCGGGGGTCACCGACTCGAACTTCTGCCCCTTGGCGCCCAGCCAGGCCTTGGCGCCGCCCGCGCTCCAGGTGAGCTGGCCCTGAAGTTGCGGGCTGGTCTTGGTCGAGTACACCGACGGCGTGAGCAGCGGCGTGTCGGATACGGGGCTTACCAGCGCCACGTCGACGCCGAAGCCGCTGCTCTTCGGCGAGCTGTAGGCGATCTGGCCATAGTAGCCGACGTAGCTATAGCCTGCGCCGATGTGGCCCAGCGTGACGCGGCCGCGCTGCGTGGCCTGCACCGGCGCACCGGCGCCGATCAGGGTCATGTCGCCGAAAATGGCGCCGGCGCCGAACAGGCCGTTGTCGCGTCCCATCTTGATGGTGCCCATGTCGGCCGTGCCGAAGGTGAAGTAGGCCTGGCGCACGTCCACGTTGCTGTTCTGGCTGATGGCGCTGTCGGTGGCGGTGGCGTGGTAGATGCCGATCAGCGCCTTGACGTCGTAGCCGCCCAGGTTGGAGCTGGCGGAGGTAACCAGGCCATTGGGCAGCAGGCCGTTGCCGATGGTGCTGCGGTCGTCCTGGCCGCCGCAGCCCAGGCCCTTGCCGGCCAGCGCCAGCCCGCCCACGGCATCGCCGGAGCACGATACCTGGGTGTAGTAGGCGTTGACGATACCGCCCACGCCCACGGTCCAGTCGCCAGCTTTGAAATCAACCGCGCCGGCATGCTGCGCTGCGAAAGTGGCAACGGCGATGCCGCCCGTGATGATCTTTTTCATTCCAGTCTCCCTTGGTTTTATGTTTGAGTGCACCGCGTTCGGTGCACCACCTAAGGGGCAAGTTGCGTGCCGGGTATGCATCAGAGGGAGAGACCTGCGGCGCGCGGCCGCTGTTGTGTCAATACGGATCAGAATACGGATCACAAGCGCGCCGCAGGTGTTCCTATTTTCTACACTGCCTTGCCCAGCTGCTCGAGAATGGCGGGGTTCTCCAGCGTGGAGACGTCCTGCGTGATTTCCCCGCCCTGCGCCAGCACACGCAGCAAACGGCGCATGATTTTTCCCGAGCGGGTTTTAGGCAGCTGTTCGCCGAAGCGCACATCCTTGGGCTTGGCGATCGGCCCGATCTCCTTGCCCACCCAGTTGCGCAGTTCCTGCGCCAGCGCCTTGGCATCCGCTCCGCCGGGCCGCGCTTTTTTCAGCACCACGAAGGCGCAGATCGACTCGCCGGTGGTGTCGTCCGGCTTGCCCACCACGGCCGCCTCGGCCACCAGCGGATGCGCCACCAGCGCGGACTCGATCTCCATCGTACCCATGCGGTGGCCCGATACATTGAGCACGTCGTCGATGCGGCCGGTGATGGTGAAGTAGCCGCTGTCCTCGTCGCGCACCGCGCCGTCCCCGGCCAGGTACAGTTTGCCGCCCAGCTCCTCGGGGAAGTAGCTGCTGCGGTAGCGCTGCGGGTTGTTCCAGATGGTGCGTATCATCGACGGCCACGGACGCTTCACCACCAGGATGCCGCCCTGCCCGTCCGGCACATCGTGCCCCGCCTCGTCCACCACGGCGGCCATGATGCCCGGCAGCGGCAGCGTGCACGAACCGGGCACCAGCGGCGTGGCCCCCGGCAGCGGTGTGATCATGTGGCCGCCGGTCTCGGTTTGCCAGAAGGTGTCGACGATGGGGCAGCGTTCGCCGCCCACGTTCTGGTGGTACCAGCGCCAGGCTTCCGGGTTGATCGGCTCGCCCACGGAGCCGAGCAGGCGCAGGGTGGACAGGTCGTAGTTGCGCGGGTGCGCCGTGGGGTCCATGTCCGAGGCCTTGATCAGCGAGCGGATGGCGGTGGGCGCAGTGTAGAAGATGCTCACGCCGTGGCGCGCGATGGTCTGCCAGAAGCGGCCCGCGTCCGGATAGGTCGGCACGCCTTCGAAGATCACCTGTGTGGCGCCGACCGCCGTCGGCCCGTAGGCGATGTAGCTGTGGCCCGTGACCCAGCCGATGTCGGCGGTGCACCAGTACACGTCGTCCGGCTTGATGTCGAAGGTCCATTTCATCGTCAGCGCGGCCCACAGCAGATAACCTCCGCTCGAATGCTGCACGCCTTTCGGGGTGCCGGTGGAGCCGGAGGTGTACAGGATGAACAGCGGGTGTTCGGCGTTGACCCACTCCGGCTCGCACTGCTCCGGCTGG
This sequence comes from Massilia sp. NBRC 108631, assembly GCF_059704565.1. Lineage (NCBI taxonomy): Bacteria > Pseudomonadati > Pseudomonadota > Betaproteobacteria > Burkholderiales > Oxalobacteraceae > Massilia > Massilia sp. NBRC 108631. The sequence continues at coordinate 19,041 of NZ_BAAKJE010000134.1, read as the reverse complement.
TCCGCCATCAGGTCGTGCAGCCAGATGTCGCGGTCCGACACGTGGGTCACGCCGCCACCGGTACGCTGATAGACGATCACGTGCTTGACGCTGCCGCAACCGCCCAGCGCCAGCGCCTCGTCGACGATGGATTTCAGCGGCAGCCGCTTGCCGCCGCGCAGCTGCTCGTCCTGCGTGATGACGGCCGCGGCGCCGGCGTCCACGATGCGTTCCTGCAGCGCCTTGGCCGAGAAGCCGCCGAACACCACCGAATGGGTGGCGCCGATACGCGCGCAGGCCAGCATGGCGGCCACGCCTTCGACCGACATGGCCATGTAGATCACCACCCGGTCGCCCTTGCCGATGCCGCGCGCGCGCAGGCCGTTGGCGATGCGGCACACCCTGGCATGCAGGCCGCTGTAGGTCACGTGCGTGAAGGCGCCGTCGTCCGCCTCGAAGATGATGGCGGTCTTGTCGCCCAGGCCGCGCTCGATGTGGCGGTCCAGGCAATTGTAGGAGACGTTCAGGCGGCCGTCGTCGAACCAGCGGTAGAACGGCGCTTCGCGTTCGTCCAGCACGCGCGTGAACGGCACGTGCCAATCGAGGTTGGCGCGGGCCAGCATGCCCCAGTAGCCTTCGTAGTCGCGCTCCGCGTGGGCGCACAGTGCCTCGTAGGCATCCATGTCGGGAATGGCCGCTTGCGCGGAGAATGCGCTTGGCGGCATGTAAGTCGTCTGCATTTGCTGCTCTCCAAAAAAATCAGGCAAAAAAACTGGCGACCGAGGCCGCCAGAAAAAGACACCAGGCAATCGATCCGTTCTACTTCATCAGCTTGAACACCCACACCGAACCGCCCTGCTCCAGGAAATTGACCTTCTTGGCCACTTCCCCGCCCCACAGCGGCACCGCGCCGCCCCAGCCGGACACCACGGCCACGTACTGCACGCCGCCTTCCTGCCAGGTGACCGGCGGCGCCACCACGCCGGAACCGGTCTGGAACTTCCACAGTTCCTTGCCGCTCTTGGCGTCCAGCGCTTTCAGGTAGCCTTCCGGTGTGCCGTAGAACACCAGGCCGCCGGCGGTGGCCATCACGCCGCCCCACAGGGGCGCGTTGTTCTTCACTTCCCAGGCGATCTTGCCGGTCTTGGGGTCGAGCGCGCGCAGCGCGCCGATGTAGTCGTCGAACAGCGGCTTGATGGTGAAGCCCGCGCCCAGGTAGGCGCCGCCCTTCTTGTAGCTGATCGGTTCATTCCAGATATCCATGCCCCACTCGTTGGCCGGCACGTAGAACAGCTTGGTCTGCGGGCTGTAGGCCATCGGCATCTGGTTCTTGGCGCCCAGGAAGGCCGGCGCGGCGAACACGGTCTTGCCCTTCTTGCCTTCCTCACCCTTGGTCGGGTCGCCCGGACGGCCTTCGGTGATGAACTTGGGGCGGCCGGTCTGCAGGTCGATGCCGGTGGCCCAGGTGATCTTCTTCACGAAGGGGAAAGCATTCTGCAGCTTGCCGGTGCTGGCGTCGTTCACATAGAAGAAGCCATTGCGGTCGGCCTTGCCGCCGTAGCGCTTGCCGTCCATGTCGAAGGTCACGAACTCGTTGGCGCCGTCGAAGTCCCAAGCGTCGTTCGGCGTGTTCTGGTAAGCCCACTTGATCTGGCCGGTGGTCACGTCCAGTGCCACGGTGGAGGAAGAGTACAGGTTGTCGCCGGGGCGCAGGTGGCTGTTCCACGGGGCCGGATTGCCGGTGCCGAAGTAGGCCAGGCCGGTGGTCGCATCGTAGGTACCGCCCATCCAGGTGGAGGCGCCGCCGGTTTTCCACAGGTCGCCCGGCCAGGTCTTGTTGGGCGTGCCGGTGATGCCGTTGTCGATGGCGTTGCCGTCCTTGTCGTACTTGTGGCCCATATGGCCTTCCACCATGGGGCGCGACCAGACCAGCTCACCGGTCCTGGGGTTGCGTGCCTCCACCCGGCCGACGATGCCAAACTCGCCGCCGGACACGCCGGTCAGCAGCAGGCCCTTGGCGATCAGCGGCGCCGCCGTCATCGAATAGCCGGCGGCGTAGTCGTCCACTTTCTCCTTCCAGACGACTTTGCCGGTGTCCTGGTCCAGCGCCACCAGCTGCGCGTCCAGCGTGCCGAAGATGACCAGGTTGTCGAACAGCGCCGCGCCGCGGTTGACCACGTCGCAGCACGGCATGATGCCGTCCGGCAGGCGGTGCTCATACTTCCACAGCTTGGCGCCGTTCTTCAGGTCCACCGCGAAGATGCGGGAATAGGACGCGGTAACGAACATCTTGCCGTTGTGGATCAGCGGCTGCGATTCCTGGCCGCGCTGCTTCTCGCCGCCGAAGGAAAACGACCAGGCCGGCGTCAGCTTGCCGACGTTGGCGGTGTTGATCTGGGTCAGCGGCGAAAAGCGCTGCCCCTCCGAGCCCATGCCGAACGACAGCACGGCAGCGGTATTTTTCGATGCCCCTTCCAGCATGCTGGTGGTGACGGCGGCGCCGCCCGCAGCCCAGGCCATCCCCATGCCGCCGGACGCCAGCAACGAAGCCAGCAACGATCCCATGATAGTTTTTTGCACAGTCTTCTCCTCTATTCTTCTCTAAGTATGATTTTTTTTGAACGGAAAATTACGGCAGGCCCAGTTCCCTGCATTCCTCGTCGGTAAACACCCGCGAGCGGGTGAGAAACCGGCGGCCAGTGCCGTTATCGAGCGAGAACATGCCGCCGTTCCCCGGCACCACGTCGATAATCAGCTGCGTGTGCTCCCAGTAGCCGAACTGCTCCAGCCCCATGTAGAACGGCGCACCGTTCAAATTGCCCAGGTAGACGTCGGTGTCGCTCAGATTGAACTCGCCGGCCTGGTAACACATCGGCGTGCTGCCGTCGCAGCAGCCGCCGGACTGGAAGAACATGATCGGCCCGTGCTTGTGGCGCAGTTCGGCGATCATTTCCAGTGCGGGGCCAGTCGCGATAACGCGGGCTACGGCTGCTTTCATGGCATTCCTCTCAGAAGAAGCCCAGCGCTTTCGGGCTGTAGCTCACCAGCAGGTTCTTGGTCTGCTGGTAGTGGTCCAGCATCATCTTGTGGTTCTCGCGGCCGATGCCGGACTGCTTGTAGCCGCCGAAGGCGGCGTGCGCCGGATACAGGTGGTAGCAGTTGGTCCACACGCGGCCGGCCTGGATGCCGCGGCCGATGCGGAAAGCGCGCGCGCCGTCGCGGGTCCACACGCCGGCGCCCAGCCCGTACAGCGTGTCGTTGGCGATGCGCAGCGCATCGGCTTCGTCCTTGAAGGTGGTGACCGACACCACTGGGCCAAAGATCTCTTCCTGGAAGATGCGCATGGTGTTGTCGCCCTTGAACACGGTGGGCGTGACGTAGTAGCCGCCTTCCAGCTCGCCCCCCTGCACGTTGCGCGCGCCGCCGGCCAGCAGCTGGGCGCCTTCCTGCTTGCCGATATCCATATAGGACAGGATCTTTTCCATCTGCTCCTGCGAAGCCTGGGCGCCTATCATGGTGGACGAATCGAGCGGGTTGCCCTGCTTGATGGCGGCCACGCGCTTGAGGGCGCGCTCGATGAAGGCTTCGTAAATCGATTCCTGGATCAGCACGCGCGACGGGCAGGTGCACACCTCGCCCTGGTTCAGCGCGAACATGGCGAAACCTTCCAGGCATTTGTCGAAGTAGTCGTCGTCGGCCGCCATCACGTCCTCGAAGAAGATGTTGGGCGACTTGCCGCCCAGTTCCAGCGTGACCGGAATCAGGTTCTGCGCGGCGTACTGCATGATCAGGCGGCCGGTGCCGGTTTCGCCGGTAAAGGCGATCTTGGCGATGCGCTTGTTCGAGGCCAGCGGCTTGCCCGCTTCCAGGCCGAAACCGTTGACGATATTCAGCACGCCGGGCGGCAGCAGGTCGCCGATCAGTTCCACCAGCACCAGGATGGAGGCCGGGGTCTGCTCGGCCGGTTTCAGCACTACGCAGTTGCCCGCCGCCAGTGCCGGCGCCAGCTTCCACACCGCCATCAGGATCGGGAAGTTCCACGGAATGATCTGGCCCACCACGCCGAGAGGCTCATGGAAGTGATAGGCGTAGGTGGTGTCGTCGATTTGCGCCACCGAGCCCTCCTGGGCGCGGATGCAGCCCGCGAAATAGCGGAAATGGTCGATCGCCAGCGGGATGTCGGCCGCCATGGTTTCGCGGATCGGCTTGCCGTTGTCGATGGTCTCGGCGGTGGCGATCAGCTGCAGGTTCTGCTCCATGCGGTCGGCGATGCGGTTCAGGATGTTGGCGCGCTCGGCCTGCGAGGTCTTGCCCCAGGCTTCCTTGGCGGCGTGCGCGGCGTCCAGCGCGATCTCGACGTCTTCCGCCGTGGAGCGCGCGATCTCGCAGAACGGCTGGCCGGTGATCGGCGTCAGGTTGGCGAAGTATTCGCCTTTAACCGGCGCGACGAATTTGCCGCCGATGTAGTTGTCGTAGCGTTGTTTGAAAGGGTTGGCGACACCCAGTTTGTTGATATCCGCGAGATTCATGTCATCCTCTTTCTTCAATGTGGGTTGGACTTGCACCCTCTATTCCGCAAACACCGTGCCAGCCCCTGCTGCGGCTAGAACGGTGCCCGCGCTGTTGCAAGGTGTTCCAAAGTTGAACAGGTGTGCCACGGCGGCTGTTGCAGGTGTGACCGCAGTCAGGGAATCGCCACGCCCCAGGGCAGTTCGCCCACGCCGATGTCGGCCACCTTGCGCGCGGCGGCGGTGTCGATCACGGAGACGCTGTTGGAACGGCCGTTGGCCACGTACAGCTTGGCGCCGTCCGGCGTCAGGGCCATGTTCCAGGGTCGCTTGCCGACCGCTACCGTGGCGCTGACGGTATGGGTGGCGGTGTCGATCAGCATCACGCTGCCGTCCGTGCCGTTCGACACATAGACCTGCTTGCCGCTGGGGTGCACCGCGATGCCGTTGGCGTTGCGTCCGGCCGGTATCTTCGCCAGCGTGCTGCGGGTGGCGGTGTCCACCACGTACACCGTATTGACCAGCTCGCAGGCGATATAGGCGCGGCTGCCGTCCGGCGAAAAGCCGATGCCGCGCGGGCGCAGGCCGACCGCCACCGTGCCGGCCTGGCGCCGCTGTTCCACGTCGATCACGTCCACCTGCTCGGCTTCCTCGGCGCTGACGTAGAGCCAGCGGCTGTCCGGGCTGAACACGGCGTGCTCCGGGTTGCGGCCCTGCACCGGAATATCGGCCAGCCGGGCGCCGCTGCGGGCGTCCACCAGGGTGACGCTGTTGCTCTCCTCTACCGCGACGGCGGCGTAGCGCCCGTCCGGTGACACGCTCACGCCTTCGGGCGATTTGCCCAACGCCAGCGGCGCCGGCACGGCGCCGCCCGCGCTGTCGAGTATCAGCAGCGTGTTGCTGCCGGCGTCCGTGACGAACAGCCGCGTGCCGCCCGGGACCGCCGCGATGCCGCGCGGGCGCTTGCCGGCCGCCAGGCTGCGCAGCACCGTGTCGGTGGCGGTATCGACCACGCTCACCGTGCCGGACTTTTCGTTCGGCACATAGGCCAGCGGCGCTGCAAGGGCGGCTTGCGCCAGTGCGCAGGAAAGGGTTGCAAACACGCTCGCGGCGCGCAGACAATACGGGATTTTCATGGCTGCCTCTGGAAAGATCGCGCCTGCGGAATGCGCGCGCGTGCGCAAGACCATGCAAACGCCATGCCACAGGCGCGTCGCGTCGGCGTGATGGCAGGTATATTGCTTACGGGTTGAAGCAGACTTGCCGGCCCCCGCCAGGCAGGCGCGGAACTCAACCAAGGAGATTGACCATGCAGCACCGATTTCGTTTGAAGGCTGTCGCAGCCCTGTTCACCGCCGGCGCGCTGCCGCTTACGCCGGCCGTCCACGCGGCCGAGGCGGCCGAGGTTGCGACAGCTGTTGCAGCACCGGTGGTCATCGTCAGCGGCAGCCGCGTGGAACACAGCAGTTTCGATTTCCCTGCCGCCGTCGACGTGATCGGCGCCGAGCGCATCCGCGACAGCCAGATGCGCGTAAACGCCTCCGAAGCGCTGGCTTCGGTGCCGGGGCTGGTGGCGCAGAACCGCCAAAACTACGCGCAGGACTTGCAAATTTCGTCGCGCGGCTTCGGCGCCCGTTCCGCCTTCGGCGTGCGCGGCGTGAAATTGGTCGCAGACGGCATCCCGGCCAGCATGCCGGACGGCCAAGGCCAGGCCGCCACCTTCAACCTCGACATGGCAGAGCGCATCGAAGTGCTGCGCGGCCCGTTCTCGGCGGTGTACGGCAACCACGCCGGCGGCGTGGTGCAGCTGTTCACGCGCGAAGGCGACGGCGCGCCCAGCGTGGAAAGCACGCTGTCGGGCGGTAGCGACGGCGCCCGCAAGCTGGACGTGAATGCGCAGGGCAAGTCCGGCGGCATCGGCTACGTGCTGGACGTTTCCCGCTTCGACACCGACGGCTACCGCGACCACGGCGCAGCGCGGCGCGACCAGGCCTACGCCAAACTGACCCTGGCGCCCGTCGCCGGCAGCAAGCTGACCATCACCGCCAGCGGCCTGCGCCAGCACGACACGCAAGATCCGCTGGGCGTCACCTGGGCCACCTGGCAGCGCGATCCGCGCGCCGGCGAAACCGACGCCACCGACACCGCAACGCCCAAACGCACTTTTGCGGACCGCTACAACACCCGCAAGAGCATAGACCACCAGCAGATCGGCGCGGCGTGGGAACACAAACTCGGCGCCGGCGACAGCAAGCTGCGCGTCACCGTCTACGGCGGCAACCGCCAGGTCATCCAGTACCAGGCCTTTTCGCGTGCCTTCCAGGCGCCGGCCAGCCATTCCGGCGGGGTGGTCGATTTCGACCGCGACTTCAGCGGCGCCGACATCAGCTGGGTGGACGTGCGGGCGCTGGCCGGCGGCAAGCTGACCTCCACGGCCGGCATCGAGTACGGCCGCTCCAAGGATGACCGCAAGGGCTACGAGAACTTCAGCGGAGCCGAACTTGGCGTGCAAGGCAGGCTGCGGCGCGAAGAAACGGACAAGGTCAGCAGCACCGATCCCTACCTGCAGGCCGAGTGGGCGCAAGGGCCGTGGGTACTGAACGCGGGCCTGCGCCACAGCCGCTTCAAGGTGGACGTGAGCGACCGCTATCTGTCCAACGGCAACGACAGCGGCGGCCTGCGCTACCGCCGCACTACACCGGTGGCGGGCCTGCTGTACAAGGTGTCGCCGGTGCTGAACGTGTACGCCAGCGCGGCGCGCGGCTTCGAGACACCGACGCTGAATGAGCTGTTCTATTCCGGCGCCGGCAGCGGCTTCAATTTCAAGCTGCAGCCGGCCCGCAGCACGCACGCCGAAGCCGGCGTCAAGGCCATGCTGGGCGGCGCCACCCGTATCGACGCGGCGCTGTTCCAGGTCCGCACCGACGACGAGCTGGTGGTGGACGCATCCAGCGGCGGCCGCACCAGCTACCGCAACGCCAGCAAAACCCTGCGCCGGGGCGCCGAAGTGTCGGCGGACACGAACTTCGGCCACGGCTTCAGCGCCAGGCTGGCACTGACCGCGCTGCGCGCCACCTACGACCAGGCATTCGGCAGCGTGCTCAAAGGCAGCCGGCTGCCGGGCGTGCCGAACGCCTACGCCTACGCCGAACTGGCCTGGCAGCTGCCCTCGCGCGCGCTGGGCGCAGCGGTCGAGACGGTGGCCGCAGCCCGCGTCTACGCGGAAGACAGCAACACCGAGAAGAGCGCACCCGGCTACGCCATCGTCAACCTGCGCGTGACGGCCCAGCAGCAAGGCGGCAGCTGGCGCTTCAAGCAGTTCGCGCGATTGAACAATGCGGCCGGCCGCGCCTACGTGGGCTCGGTGATCGTGGGCGATGCCAACAAGCGCTACTATGAAGGCGCACCGGGCCGCAACTGGCAACTGGGCGCCAGCGCGCAGTACCAGTTCTGACGAAGAAAACCCCGGCTGCCAAAAGCAGCCGGGGCTGAGGCGGCGCCGTGACGCCATGGCGTACCTGTGCGCGGCCCCCGGCGACACCGGGACCGCCGTCAGAAGCGGTAGCGCAAACCTGCCGAGATGGAGCGCGGCGCGCCCGGCGCCACGAAGCGCCCCAGTTCCGCCTCGCCGCCCGCGCCGTGCGGACTGGCCAGCTGCCCGCCCGGGAACATGTCCGCAGCCACGGCGCCAAACGTTTCATGGCGGCGGTTGGCCACATTATTCACGCGCGCGAACAGCTCCCAATTCGGCTGCGGCTTGTAGCTGAGGCGCAGCGCCAGCAGCGCATAGCCGCGCGTGCGCAGGTCGGCGCGCTGCGGCGCTTCCCCATCTTCGGTATCGGCGGACAGGCCATCCTCGTTGCCCTGCGTGCCCTGGCTGGACACTGCGCGCACCTCCGCTCCCAGCGTCAGCCCGCCGCCCGCCCTCCAGTCCAGCGCCAGCTTGGCGCTATGCCGGGGCAGGCCCGCGATGCGCGTCCCTGGCATGACTGCCACGTTGCGGGTCCCGGTAAACAGCGAACCCTCGGCCGCGTACACCGCGTCCAGCCAGCTGTAGCTAAAGCGCACGGCGAACGGACCGCGCTCGGCCGCCGCGCTCAGGTCCAGCCCCTGGTGGCGGGTACGGGCGAAGTTCGAGAAATAGCCGTGCTGCGTCAGCCCCGCACTGCGGAACAGGATATCGTCCTGATTGCGGGTGCGGTAGATGGTGGCGGTGATGGAATCGCGGCCCGCCTGCCAGCGCGTGCCCGCCTCCACCGTGCGCGACACCACCTGCTTCAGATAAGGATCGGACTGCAACCCTACAGGCAGCCGGCAAGGCTGATCGGGATCGGCGCAGCCAAGCTCGATCACGGTCGGCACGCGGGTGCTCTGGGCGGCGTTGGCAAACACCGTCCAGCCCGGAGCGACTTCATGCGAGATGCCGAGCGCGGGATTGAGCTTTCGGTAGCTGAACGCCTCGCGCGGCTGCGGCACGCCATCGTTGCTGATGGTGCTGGCCACCCGCGCATGGCCGTAGCGGGCGGACCCGGTGAGCCAGGTGCCGGCAGCGACGCTCCAGGTGCCGCTGAAGTAGGCGCTGCTGTTGCGTGCCCTGCCATCGACCGAAGCGTCCAGCTCCCGCTCTTCGTCGCCGGCGGCCACGCCGCGCAGCGCGTCGAAACCGGCTTCCTGTTCGTACTGCGCAAAACCCACTTTGCTGCGGTCGTGCGCCAGCCCTGCCAGCAGTTGCAGGCCGGGCAGCTGCGCCGACCATTGCATGCTGAAGCCCTGGCTGCGCTGGCGCGTGCTGGTGGTGTTCAGGGAAGCGCTGTGCAGCGCCGCGCCCTGCTCGCGCGTGTAAGGACACTCATCCGGCTCGCGTGGCTGGCCATTGGCGAGGAAGCCTTCGTCGCACGCTTCCACGTAGTCGGCATAGCCGTCATCGATGTCGCCGTTCACGGTGTCGCGGCGGCTGTTGCGCACATAGGCTGCCGCGGTCAGCTGCATGTCCGGCGCCAGGCGCCGGGTTATGCTCAGTTGCGCCTGCCGCAGCCGGTTACGCGTTTCGTCAGGCCAGGTGTAGACGGCGCGGCGGTCGTCTTCATACAGGCCGTCGGGCAGCAAACCGTTACCGACCAGGCGGCTTTCTCCGCCCAGCATGGTGAGCTGCCATTCCGTATTGCGCTCCACCTTGCCCAGCTTGACAAACAGATTGGCGAGCCGGCCGTCGGAATGCGCGCGCCAGCCGTCATCGCCGAACAAGGTCGCGGCGGTAAACAGCTGCCAGCCATCGCGTGCGGCGCCATAAGCCAGGTCGGCGCGCCGCTGGCCATGGTTTCCGCCGCTGACGGAGCCGGCGAACCCAGGGTCGCTGGCGCCGGAACGCGTGTTCAGCGCGAGCGCGCCGCCCAGCGTGTTCAGGCCGTACAGCGGATTGGAGCCCGGCGCCAGTAGCACGCTGCCGATCGCCGCCTCCGGCAGCATGTCCCAGTTGACCACGTCGCCGAAGGGCTCGTTCACCCGCACACCGTCCAGGTAAACCGAGATGCCCTGGCCGGTGCCCAGCACCGGCGAAGCGCGGAAGCCGCGGTAAGTCAGGTCGTTCTGGAACGGGCTGCCTGAGATTTCATTGACGTTCACGCCGGCGAAGCTGCGCGCCAGCAGCTCGCTCAGATTGGCGCCGTCGGCGCGTGCCAGTGCCGCGTCGGACGCGGTCTGCACAGCGTACGGCAGCGTTTTGCGGTCCACTCCCAGCCCCGGCAGCGGGGCCATGCCCACGATCTCCACGCTGGCCATCGGCGAAGCGCGTGCGCCGCCGGCCATGCCCGCGCCGCATGCCAGCGCCATGGCAGCCAGCGCCAGCTGGGTGCGGCGGATACCCACAGCGTTCATGGCTGCACCATGCGTACGCCATGCTTGGCGAAGATGGCTTGCAATTCGCCGCTGGCGCGCATCTCATTTACGGCCGCCTGCAGCAGGCGCGCCACGTCCTGGTCATCCTTGCGCACCGCCATGCCGACGGCCCAGCCGTTGCGCGGCAGGCGCTGGAATACCGCCTGCTCCAGCGGGAACGCGGGATCGCCCTGGAATGCCGCTTCGATTTCAGAGCGATTGGCCAGCACCGCGTCCAGCCGGCCCGCCTTCAGCTCGTCCATCGCGGCGGCAGCGGTGGGGAAAATACGCACGTTATCCCGGAAGCGGCCATTGCCCTCGCCCAGCAGCACCATGGCCGCGATCGATACCTTTTCCACTCCCACCCGCTTGCCCGCCAGCGCCTCGATGCTGTCGAACGCCGGCATCGACTGGGCGCTGCGCACCAGGCGCACCGCCTCCACGTGGTAAGGCGCGAAGATCTCCACCTTGTCGTTCTCCGCCATCAGGCGGCTGTCGACCGGGACGTGCAGCAGCACGTCGGCCGGGCCATAGCCGAGGTAGTGCCCCTTCCACACCATGTTGCGCAGGTCGTCGCCGAGGTTCTCGCCCGCCGGGAAAGGCAGCAGCGTGAGCCTGAGCTTGAGTTTCTTTGCCAGCGCTTCTGCCAGGTCGATATCGATGCCGCCCCCATGGTCGGAGAACGGCGCAAACTCGTTATAGACCGCCACCTTCAGCGCCCCCGTTTGTTGCAGCTTGTTCCAGTCGGCCTGCGCAGGCAGGATGGTGCCGGCCAGCGCCAGCGCGGCAGCGGCCTTGCGGTAAAAATGGGAATAGCACATGGTGTCCTCCCCGCGTCAGTTGGTTTCGCGGCGGGTTTCCAGATAGGTCTTGATGGCCCACATGGCTTCCTGATTGAAGATGCCTTCAAACGGCGGCATGTACACCGCGCCATTGCGTACCTTGCCGGCGCGGATGGAGCTCAGGAAGTAGGCATCGACGTCCTTGTAGCAGGCGGCCTTCTTGGCTGCGTTCTTGACATTGGCGCAGTCGCGGTCCATCAGCCGCAGGTCTGGCGCGATACCGCCCGACACGGCTTCCAGGCCGTGGCAGCGCGCGCAGTTCTGGTTATAGGCCGAAGAGCCTATCTTCAGCGCCAGCTTATTGCCCTTGTAGGGATTCTCGTCACGCCATTTGTCGCCCAACGGCGTCAGGCCGGTGGTGTCCACCGCCTGTGGCGTGACTGCGCCGTGCGCCTGGGCGCCGAAGGAAGTGACGAGGGCTGCCGCCGCGATGCAAATACTGAGTGCGCGTTTCATGATGCTGTCTCCTATAGTTGTGAATAGCTGCTGATTCACTAGGAGCAATTGGCGTGCCACACGGCTTTCCCGTGCGCGCGCCCGGCGCGGTGTCCCAGATTGGAACAGGTGTCACATCACGTGCAACACCTGTTCAGCCGAAGCACCGTCTCAACGCGCGGAAATGGTACAGGTACTGTGCCGCTCACCGGCGTCGAAGCGGATAGCCACCGGCAGAAAGCGGCCGATCACGTCCGCATTGGTAAGCGCATGCTGCGACACGCGGTCCAGCGTGAAGCTGCCGCCGCCCGCCAGCGCCATCGGCAGCAGCAGCTGATCCGCCAGGTGCTCGCCCACGGCGGCGCCGGACGCGAGATAGCGGCGCACTTCGCCCAGCGCAAGCCTGGCCACCTCCTCGGCGCGCACGGACTTCTCTCCAAAGGCTGCGAACACCTCGGTCACCTGCTCGGAGTCCAAGGTGATGAGCAGGACATTGCCCGGTCCCTCCTCCTCAGCCAGCCGCCGCTCATGCAGCTGGGACCCGGACCAGCCCATGCCGGCGGCCACGCATTCCAGTTCGCGCTGCGCAACGCGCGAGGGCACACCCGCCACCAGGCTTTCCGCGTAAGAATTGCGCCGTGCGCCCGGCGACATCAGCGCGATGCGCCGCAGCTGCGCGCAAGGCTGCACGCGCGCGACGATTTCGCCTCCGCCGGCTGGATAAAAGCCATGGCGCCTCAGCTCTATCGCGATGTCCGCTCCCATGCGGGCCATCACGCGGCCATAGCTGCGCTCAAGGAAATGCGCCGGAGGCGCCTTGGGGTTGTGCGTGCCGCCGCTGACCGTCACCGTGGACGGCGCGTCGGCAAACAGCAGCGCCGGCAGCAGCGTTTGCAGCACCAGCGTGCAGCTGCCGGCGCTGCCGATGGCGAAGCTGTAGCTGCCGCCACGGATCTTGCCCGGCCTGAATTCCAGCTCACGCGCGCCCACCGCCGCCTGCGGCACATCAGCCCCGCACACTGAGGCCGCCGCCTGCACCGCAACCAGGTGCTGCCGCATCAGGCCAGGCTTGGCGCGGTTGGCGCGGATGTTAGCGATGCGAAAGGGCTGCCCGGTAATCATCGACAGCGTCAGCGCGCTGCGCAGCACCTGGCCGCCGCCCTCGCCTTGCGAGCCGTCCAGTTCGATCAGATCTGCCGACATCGTCATCCTTTCACGCAGACGACCTGCTTCAGCGTGTGCACCACTTCCACCAGATCGCGCTGGGCGTGCATCACTGCGTCGATGTCCTTGTAGGCCATCGGGATCTCGTCGATCACGTTGGCGTCCTTGCGGCACTCCACGCCCTGCGTGGCGCGCGCCTGGTCCTCCAGCGTGTAGCGGCGCTTGGCTTCGTTACGGCTCATGGTGCGGCCAGCGCCGTGACTGCAGCTATTGAAGCTTTCCGCGTTGCCCTTGCCGCGCACGATGAAGCTCTTGGCGCCCATCGAGCCTGGGATGATGCCCAGCTCACCCGCGCGCGCCGACACCGCGCCCTTGCGCGTGACCAGAACGTCCTGGCCGAAGTGGCGCTCCTTCTGCACGTAATTGTGGTGGCAGTTCACCGCCTCGACGTGCGTCTCGAACGGCTTGGTGATCACCTTGCGCACGGCCGCGATCAGGTTCCGCATCATCACCTCACGGTTCATGCGCGCGAACTTCTGCGCCCAGCCCACCGCCTGCACGTAATCGTCGTAGTGCTGCGTGCCCTCGTTCAGGTAAGCCAGGTCCTTGTCCGGCAGGTTGGCGATGTGGGTACGCATGTCCCGCTGCGCCAGTTCGATGAAGTGGGTGCCAATGGCATTGCCCACGCCGCGCGAACCCGAGTGCAGCATGAACCACACCGCGCCCTGCTCGTCCAGGCACACTTCCACGAAGTGGTTGCCGCCGCCCAGCGTGCCGAGATGGCGGTAGTTGTTGGTGTTCTTCAGCTTGGGCGTCTTCTGGCAAACAACGTCGAACTCGTCCTTGAGCTGCGCCCAGGCTGTGTCCACGGCCGATGGCGGCGTGTGCCAGGACCCCTCATCGCGGCCCTTGTAGCCGCGCGTCTTCGGCGTCATGCCGTGCGGGATGGCCTTCTCGATCGCGCTGCGCAACGGTCCCAGGTTATCGGGCAGGTCGCGTGCGTTCAGCGTGGTCTTGGCAGCCATCATGCCGCAGCCGATGTCCACGCCCACCGCTGCCGGAATAATCGCGCCCAGCGTCGGAATCACGCTGCCGATGGTCGAGCCTTTCCCCAGGTGCACGTCCGGCATCACTGCGATGTGCTTGTAAATGAAGGGCATCTTGGCCGTGTTGGCCAGCTGTGCTTTGGCCTGCTCTTCCACAGGCACGCCGCCGGTCCACATCTTGACCGGGCTGCCGCCCTGATTATCCAGCAATTCGTAGGTTTCGTTTTTCATGATCATTCCATTTAATCCGGTTTATACATCGCCGACAAGAGCCGCGAAAACGCCGTGCCAGACAAGCTTGGCTTGTGCGGCAGGCAGGGCGCCCGCCGCCGGGTGCAGCTGCCAGCAGGCCGCCGTATTGCGCGACGCGGAACCGATGCTCACGCCCACGCCTTTCTTGCCTTTGCCCACGCTGCCTGCGCTGATCAGCCAGCCGCCATTGGTCTTCATCATTTCGCTCTCCTCTCGGTGTATGTGCCGGTTATTGCAATCACCGTGCCATATCGGGAAAGAAAGCTAACTGCTTGATAAATATAACTATATGCATAGCCACCCGATTCGTCATTTCATGATAAATTATCCAAACAGATAAGTATTTATCCGAAAATGAAAAAGAAAACAGTCTTCCTGGGCTTCGTCGGCACCACGCTGGACAGCGGCAACGGCAGTGCGCGGTGGGAAAAGTGGCGGCCCACAGTGGCCATGGCGCAGCACGAAGACCTGGTGGTCGAGCGCTTCGAGCTGCTCTACAACGGCAACTACGGCCCGGTTGTCCAGCAAGTGGCGCAGGACATCGCGGCGATATCGCCGGAGACCACGGTCACCCAGCACAAGCTGCACATCCGCGATCCGTGGGACTTCGGCGACGTCTATGGCGCGCTGTATGACTTCGCGCGCAGCTATCCGTTCGACCCGGACAAGGAAGAATATTGGATCCATATCACCACCGGCACGCACGTGGTGCAGATTTGCCTGTTCCTGATGACCGAGGCGCGCTACTTTCCCGGCTGCCTGCTGCAAACCTCGCCGCCGCGCCGCCACGCGCCCAACTCGCCGGGCAGCTACACGCTGATCGACCTCGACCTGTCGCGCTACGACCAGATCGCGCAGCGCTTCGCCACCGCGCAGCAGGAAGGCGTGGCCTTCCTCAAGTCCGGCATCGCCACCCGCAATCCGCAGTTCAACCTGATGATCGACGAGATCGAGCATGTAGCGGTACGCTCGCGCGCGCCGATGCTGCTGATGGGCCCCACGGGTGCCGGTAAGTCCTTCCTGGCGCGGCGCGTGTTCGAGCTAAAAAAAGCACGCCACCAGCTGAAGGGGGCGTTCGTCGAAATCAACTGCGCCACGCTGCATGGCGACGGCGCCGGGTCCACGCTGTTCGGCCACATCAAGGGCGCCTTCACCGGCGCTGCCTCCGACCGTCCGGGCCTGCTGCGCACAGCGCACAAGGGCTTGCTGTTCCTCGATGAAATCGGCGAGTTGGGCCTCGACGAACAGGCCATGCTGCTGAAGGCAGTAGAGGAAAAACGCTTCCTGCCCATGGGCGGCGACCATGAAGTGCAAAGCGACTTCCTGCTCATCGCCGGCACCAACCGCGACCTGGCCGTCGAGGTGGCGGCGGGGCGCTTCAGGGAAGACCTGTACGCCCGCATCAATCTGTGGACGTACTCGCTGCCCGGCCTGTCGGACCGGCCGGAAGACATCGAACCCAACCTGGACTACCTGCTGCAGCAGTACAGCGCCGAGCATGGCGATGCCGTGCGCTTCAACAAGGAAGCGCGGGCACACTTCATGGCATTCGCCGCTTCGCCGGATGCGCGCTGGAGCGGCAACTTCCGCGACCTGTCCGCCGCCGTGACGCGCATGGCCACGCTGGCGGAGGCCGGGCGCATCACCAAAGCGGTAACCAGCGCGGAGATAGCCCGCCTGCAGCGCCAGTGGCGCACGCTGGCGCCAGGCCTCGGCGCCAGCGCCGCGAACGGTCCGCGCATCGCACTGGAAGACGCGATCGGCGAAGACGCTGCGGCCCAGATCGATCTCTTCGACCGCGTACAGCTGGAGGCGGTGCTGGCCGTATGCCGCCAGTCGAAAACCATGTCCGACGCCGGGCGCAAGCTGTTCGCCGTGTCGCGCGCGGAAAAGGCCAAGCCGAACGACGCCGACCGGCTGCGCAAATACCTGGCCCGCTTCGGCCTGGACTGGGAGCAGGTGGCATAAGGCAGGCGGCATAGGCTGCGCGCCCGGCGCCGGCTTGCTGGTAAAGTAGGGCCAACCCGGAGGATGGAATGAACAAGGAACTTGAACTTAAAAAGTCCAAGCGCACCGCCCTGCTGTTCCTGGCCGCTGCGGCATTGGTCTTCATGGTGACCGCCTTCCTGCCGCGCAGCTTCGCGGTGGACTGCATCAAGGCAGTGTCGGAGGCGGCCATGGTGGGCGCGCTGGCCGACTGGTTTGCCGTGGCCGCACTGTTCCGCAAGGTGCCGATACCGCTCATCTCCGCGCACACCAACATCATCCCCAACAACAAGGACCGCATCGCCGACAACCTTGCGCGCTTCGTGCAGGAGAAGTTCCTCGACCCCGAGTCGCTGGTGGGCCTGATCCGCAAACATGATCCGATCGCGAAACTGGGCACCTGGCTGGCCGAACCGGCCAATGACCGCATCCTGGGCGGCTACGTGGTGCGTCTGGCGGCGGGCATGCTGGATATGGCGGAAGACGCGCGCATACAGCGATTCCTGAAGGATGCCTTCCACGCCATGCTGGGCAAGCTCGATCTGTCGCGCTCACTGGCCACGGTGCTCGACGCGCTGACCAGGGACGGCCGCCATCAGGAGGTGCTGGACGATGTGATCGACGCGGCTCTGCTGCACCTGCGCGCTCCGGAGAACCAGGAGCTGATCGCCAGCAGCATCATCCAGTGGCTCAAGCGCGAGCACGCGGCGATGGAGAAGCTGCTGCCAACGGCGTGGCTAGGCGAGAAAGGGGCGGACTGGGTGACCGAAGCGCTCAACACGCTGCTGCTGGAAGTGGCGGAAGACCGCTCGCACAAGCTGCGCCGGCGGCTGGACCGCATGATCGCCGACTTCATCGTGCGGCTGCGCGATGATCCATCCTTCCATGAGCGCGCCGAGGAAATCAAGCGCTACATCCGCGACGGCGAAGCGGTGAACGCCTACCTGGCGGAGATCTGGAACGGCTTGCGCAGCTGGATGCGGCAAGACCTGGCGGCGGAGGAATCGGAGCTGCACCGGCGCGTGGCAGCGATGAGCAAGTGGCTGGGAGAGGAGCTGGCCTGCAATGAGGATTTGCGCGAGTCGCTCAGCCGGCACATGGAGGACGCGGCGCGCGCAATGGCGCCGGACTTCGCCGACTTCCTCACCCGCCACATCAGCGACACGGTGAAGAAGTGGGATACGGAAGACATGTCGCGCCAGATCGAACTGAACATCGGCAAGGACTTGCAGTACATCCGCATCAACGGGACGATCGTTGGCGGATGTATCGGGCTGCTGCTATTTCTGTCCTCGCACCTGATCGGCCTGGTGCGCATGCAATGAAGTATTAATAGGCTGTCAGCGCCTTGCCGAACTTGATCAGCCACAAACGGCTTGGACGCTCACGGTCGTCGCCTCGCGCCACGCGGATGCTGTTGGCGGCGTTGCAGCCCAGGGTGCTGCTGGTGACGATCGCGCCGTTCGCATCCACATTGCATTTGGTGACGTCGGCGTCGGCCACCGCTGCACCGTCTGGCGTATAGACCTTGGTCTTCAGGCCAAAGTCGTTGTCGTTGGCCAGGGCCAGCGTGTTGCCATCGACGATGGTCAGACCTTCGGCCTTCTCAGCCAGCCAGCCGATGGCGTTCAGGTCCAGCAGCACGGTCTTCTTCAGCGCCACCACCTTGGACCAGTCCGCCCCGTTGACCGCCACGCCGCCCATCGAGCTTTTCTCCAGGTCGGACGTGGTGGCGTTGAAAGCGGCCGCGTTGATGTCGGTCGCGCCGGCGATCTCCACCAGCATCAGCTTGTTGAACACTTTGCCGCCAGGTGCTGCGCCCTGCTCGATCACGATGAACTTGCCGTTGCCCAGCGCGACCACGTCGCCCAGCTTGGCGTTGCCGGTGCGGCCGTCCTGGTAGTCGGCGCCGTTCAGCGGATAAGCGTACATCTTCGAAGTGCTGCCGCTTACCGGATCGAACTCCACCCAGCGCGTGAAGCGCGCAAAGCGTTCAACCTGCTCGCTCTTGCCGGTCACCGAGTAGGGCGCGCTGCCGTCGGTGAGTGGGCTTTGCAGGAAGGTGTGCAGCTTGTCGGTGGTGGTGTCCAGCGCCATGCCTTCGATGCCGCGGTTGGCGCGGCGCTTGGCGAAGATGGCCGGCAGGCCGCTGCCGGCAGCGTACTTGTTCTGGATGATGCCGGTGGCCGGGTCGATCTTCACCACGAACGGACCGTATTCGTCCGCCGCCCACAGCGCATTGCGTTTCTTGTCCAGCACCAGCGCTTCGCTGTCCAGGCCATTTACGTTGAAGGAAGCCTTGCTGTTGGCGTCAAACTTCATCGCATCCATGACTGGAATTTCAGCCGAGTTGCCCAACGTGCCAGCCGGCAGCGGCAGGCCGGTGGTGTTCGCCGTGGCCGATGCCTTGATCGGCAGCACGGACGTCAGCACTGCGCCGTTCTTACCGACAGTGACGATGCCGATCGACGGCGTGAAGCTCGGCGACGGGAAAATTTTTGCGCCCATGACGCCGGCGCCGGTCAGCGCCGGCACGTTCGGGCCGTCGCCGTTAGGGCCACGGTCGGTCAAACCGTAGAACTCCAGGTCGCCGTTGGCGTTGGTGCCCTTGAAGGCCAGCGAGGAGCCAAACGACGGCAGGAAGCCGAGCGGGAACTCCTCTTTCACCTTGGCGTTGCTGCCCTCGTAGGGGATGTAATACCTGGCGTCCGCCTGGATCTGGTAGCGGGTGACGGTCACGCTCACGCCGCCCTGCGTAAAGGCCTGGTTGACGGGGGTACCGAGCTTCGATGCCATCGTGTCCTCAAAGTGTTCGCGCACCAGGGCGCGGCGGTCATCGTCGACGCTGCGTGCTGGTTCGCGTCAACTATCTTGTCCGGTCGGCGTCAATTATCTTGGCCGGTGAAGCGAGAGGTGTTTAGTCCTTCCTTTTCTTTGACTGTTGCGTAGTGCTAG
>NZ_BAAKJE010000133.1:0-86401 GCF_059704565.1 Massilia sp. NBRC 108631 | reverse complement strand
CAGGGTTAATTATTTTTGAAATGTTTCAAAAATAATTAACCCTGACCCCATTTTGCTGTGCGGGAATATGAAATGAAAAAAAGCCGGGCGGACCCGGCTTTGGTAGCTTGCGAGGCTGACTTAGCCGATGAACTTGCGGGCGTTGCGGAACATGCGCATCCATGGGGAGTCTTCGCCCCACGATTCGGGGTGCCACGATTGCTGCACGCTGCGGAATACGCGTTCAGCGTGCGGCATCATCACCGTGAAGCGGCCGTCGGCCGTGGTCACCGACGTCAGGCCTTGCGGCGAGCCGTTCGGATTGTACGGGTAGGCTTCGGTGGCGGCGCCCTTGTTGTCGATGAAGCGCAGGGCTGCGATCGCTTCGCCAATGTTGCCGGTCTGCGTGAAGTCGGCGTAGCCTTCGCCGTGGGCGATGGCAATGGCGGTCTGGGTGCCGGCCATGCCCTGGAAGAAGATCGACGGCGAGTCCAGCACTTCCACCATCGAGAAGCGTGCTTCGAATTTTTCCGATTTGTTGGTGGTGAACTTGGGCCACGCGTGCGCGCCCGGGATGATGGACTTGAGGTTGCTCATCATCTGGCAACCGTTGCACACGCCCAGGCCGAAGGTGTCGCTGCGGCCGAAGAAGCGCGCGAACTGCTCCGCCATCGCCGGGTTGAACAGGATGGACTTGGCCCAGCCTTCGCCCGCGCCCAGCACGTCGCCGTAGGAGAAGCCGCCCACGGCAATGATGCCCTGGAAGTCGTCCAGCCTGACGCGGCCGGCAATCAGGTCGCTCATGTGCACGTCGACAGCGGCAAAGCCGGCCTGGTGCATGACCCACGCGGTTTCAATGTGCGAATTGACACCCTGCTCGCGCAGGATGGCAACGCGCGGACGCGCGCCAGTGGCCAGGAACGGCGCGGCCACGTTGTCCGACGGGTCGAACGTCAGCTTCGGCGAGATGCCGGGATCGGCCAGGTCCAGCAGGCGGTCGTATTCGGCGTCGGCCGTGGCCGGGTTTTCGCGCATGCGCGATACACGCCAGCTGGTTTCGCTCCACAGGCGGTGCAGCTCGAAGCGCTGCTGGCTGTAGATGGTCTTGGCGTCACGCGTGAATTCGATCACGCCACGGTCGTTCGGCTTGCCGATGATGTGGCTGCACGCGCCCAGGTTGAACGAGCGCAGCACGTCCATGACCAGCGATTTCTCGTCGGCGCGCACTTGCACCACCGCGCCCAGTTCTTCGCTGAACAGCGCCTTGAGCGTCTGCTCGTTGCGGCGTTCGCCGATCTGCGCGGCCCAGTTCTTGGCGTCGCCCTGGTCGGCGCCGTGGCCGGCGTCCAGCGTCAGGATGTCGAGGTTGATCGACAGGCCGGCGCGGCCGGCGAAGGCCATCTCGGCCAGCGTGCCGTACAGGCCCCCGTCCGAACGGTCGTGGTAGGCCAGCAGCTTGCCGTCCTGGTTCAGTTGCTGGATGGCCGTGAAGAAGGCTTTCAGGTCTTCGGCGCTGTCGACGTCCGGCGCTTCGTTGCCCAGCTGGCCCATCACCTGCGCCAGCGCGGAGGCGCCCATGCGGTTCTTGCCGCGGCCCAGGTCGATCAGGATCATGACGGTGTCGCCCGCGTCCGTGCGGATCTGCGGGGTCAGCGATTTGCGCACGTCGTACACCGGCGCGAAGCCGGACACGATCAGCGATACCGGCGACATCACGGCCTTGCTCTGGTCTTCGTCCTTCCAGGTGGTGCGCATGGACAGCGAGTCCTTGCCCACCGGGATCGAGATGCCCAGCGCCGGGCACAGTTCCATGCCGACCGCCTGCACGGTGTCGTACAGCGCGGCGTCCTGGCCCGGCTGGCCGCAGGCGGCCATCCAGTTGGCGGACAGTTTGATGTCTTCGATCGAGCGGATCGGCGCGGCAGCCAGGTTGGTCACCGTTTCGCCAACGGCCATGCGGCCCGAGGCCGGCGCGTTGATCACGGCCAGCGGGGTGCGCTCGCCCATCGCCATCGCTTCGCCCAGGTAGCCTTCATAGCTCATGGCGGTGACGGCGCAGTCGGCCACCGGCACCTGCCACGGGCCGACCATCTGGTCGCGCACGGACATGCCGCCCACGGTGCGGTCGCCGATGGTGATCAGGAAGGATTTGTCGCCCACGGTCGGCAGCAGCAGCACGCGCCTGGCGGCTTCTTCCAGCGAGATGCCGGTCAGGTCGATGGCCGGGTAGTCGTTCTGCACGTGGTGCACATCGCGCTGCATCTTGGGCGGTTTGCCCAGCAGGACGTCCATCGGCATGTCGACCGGGCTGTTGCCCATTTCGCCGTCGATCAGCTTGAGCTGGCGTTCTTCGGTGGCGGTACCGACCACGGCGAACGGGCAGCGCTCGCGGTCGCACATGGCCTTGAAGGCAGGCAGGTCGTTCGGCGCGATGGCCAGCACGTAGCGTTCCTGCGATTCGTTGGACCAGATTTCCTTCGGCGCCATGCCCGATTCTTCCAGCGGGATCTTGCGCAGGTCGAACAGCGCGCCGCGCTTGGCGTCATTGGTGATTTCCGGGAAGGCGTTCGACAGGCCGCCGGCGCCCACGTCGTGGATGGAGATGATGGGGTTGTTCGGCCCCAGCTGCCAGCAGCCGTTGATCACTTCCTGGGCGCGGCGTTCCATTTCCGGGTTGCCGCGCTGGACCGAGTCGAAGTCCAGGTCGGCAGTGTTGGTGCCGGTGGCCATCGAGGAAGCGGCCGAGCCGCCCATGCCGATGCGCATGCCCGGACCGCCCAGCTGGATCAGCAGGCTGCCGACCGGGATGTCGTTCTTGTGCGTGTGCTGGCCGGAGATGTTGCCGATGCCGCCGGCAATCATGATGGGCTTGTGGTAGCCGTACACGGTGTCCGGCGTGCCGGCGGTCTGCGTGCCGACGTTCTGCTCGTAGGTGCGGAAGTAGCCGCCCAGCACAGGACGGCCAAATTCGTTGGAGAACGCGGCACCGCCCAGCGGGCCGTCGATCATGATCTGCAGCGGCGAGGCGATGCGGTCGGGCTTGCCGTAGGCTTTCGACGCGTTTGCGTCACTGCTGCGCTGGGCGTACGGCGCGGTCACCGAAGCGGCGTTTTCCCAGGCCTGCACGGCGCCCGGGATCATCAGGTTCGATACGGTGAAGCCGCACAGGCCGGCTTTCGGCTTGGCGCCGCGGCCGGTCGCGCCTTCGTCGCGGATCTCGCCGCCGGCGCCGGTGGAGGCGCCCGGGAACGGGGAAATCGCGGTCGGGTGGTTGTGCGTCTCCACCTTCATCAAGGTGTGCGTCAGCTCGGTGGTGGCGGCGTATTCATTGCCGGCGCCCTGCGGGAAGAAGCGCGATACGACGGCGCCTTCCATGATCGACGAGTTGTCGCTGTAGGCCACGATGGTGCCTTTCGGCTGCTTCTCGTGGGTGTTCTTGATCATCTTGAACAGCGACTTGTCCTTCGTTTCGCCGTCGATGGTCCAGTCGGCGTTGAAGATCTTGTGGCGGCAGTGTTCGCTGTTCGCTTGCGCGAACATCATCAGTTCCACGTCGGTCGGGTTGCGCTGGGCCTTGGTAAAGGCGTCGTGCAGGTAGTCCACTTCATCTTCCGACATGGCCAGGCCGAGATCGGTATTGGCTTTTTCCAGCGCCTGCTTGCCGGCGCCCAGCACGTCGATCGCTTCCAGCGGCCTGGCTTCCAGCGTGCGGAACAGGCCGGCGGCCTCGTCGGCGTGGCGCAGCACGGAATCGGTCATGCGGTCGTGCAGCAGCGCCGCCACGGCCTCGGCCTGCTCGGCCGACATCTTGCCGGCGCCGATGCTGCTGCCCAGGAAACCGGCTTTCAGGTGGATGCGGTAGGCCACGCCGCGCTCGACGCGCTTGATATGGGCCATGCCGCAGTTGTGCACGATGTCGGTGGCCTTGGATGCCCATGGCGAAATGGTGCCGAAACGCGGGATCACGACAAATTCTTCGACCGCGCCGCCGTCGGCCAGTTCGGCCTGGGCGGGCTCGCCATAGGTCAGCAGCCCTTGCAGGCGGCTGGTGTCGTCGCTGGACAGCGGCGTGGCGGCGTCGATGAAGTGCAGATGGCGCGCCTGCACGGCCGTAATGGCGGGCAGCACGGCTTGCAGTTGAGTGAGGAGGCGTTGGCTACGGAATGCAGACAGGGCGTTAGAACCCGGCAAAATCAACATGGTTGGGAGGTGGTTGAGCAGCGTGGCTGCGGATTAAAGAAGAAATCTGTGCGGCTAAAATCCTTTGCCCGGCATTATACCCTGTTAGCACCTCCCCGGGCAGGGTCCGCTATACAGCTTTGTCAGGCGCAGACCGGGGGGCTCGTGCCCTGCAAGCAACATTTTTGCTGTATAAGTGCTGCGGCGCACCCCAATGCGGCTATCCTTGGAGTATGCTGGAAAAAAAGTACGCCCGGCCTGAGAGAAAGAAGATGCCAGACTATAGCAACCTGTCGGTCCTGATCGTCGACCCCAACCAGGGTATGCGCGCCAGTGTCCACAATATGCTGACCCAGGTGAACATCACCAAGGTGGAACACGCCGTCAGCGCCGGCACGGCCATCCGGGCACTGAACAAGCGCGATTTCGATGTCATCCTGTGCGAATACGACCTGGGCAGCGCCGGCGGCAGCGACGCCGGCCAGGACGGCCAGCAGCTGCTGGAGGACCTGCGCCTGCACCGCGTGATCAGCCAATGGGCCATCTTCATCATGCTTACCTCGGAGGGCGTGTACAGCAAGGTGGTGAGCGCGGCCGAGCTGCTGCCTACCGACTATATATTGAAGCCGTTCACCGTGGATGTGCTGTCGCAGCGCATTGGCCGCGCCCTTGAGCGGCGCGCCACCTTCCTGCCTGTCTACCAGATGATCAGCTCGGGCAAGGCGCGCGAAGCCATCGCCGCCTGCCTCGGCAACGAGGCCGCCCTGCCCCGCTACGCCACCGACTACGCGCGCCTGCGCGCCGAGCTGCTGGTCAGCCTGGACCGCCTGCCGGAGGCCGAACAGGCCTATACCGCCATCGTCGCCGGCAAGCCGCTGGGCTGGGCGCAACTGGGCCGCGCGCGCTGCGCCTTCGCGCTGAAGCGCTATCCGGACGCCCAGGCGCAGCTGGAAACCCTGGTGGCCGACAACCCCAAGCTGATGGCGGCCTACGACCTGCTGGCCCAGGTGCTGCGCGCCCAGCGCAAGGACCAGGAGGCGCAGAAAGTGCTGGAAGACGCGGTCGCCATTTCCCCGCACATGGTGTCCCGCTTGCGCAGCCTGGGCGACGTGGCGTACGCCACCGGCGACGTCGATGCGGCCGAGAAGGCGTTCAAGCAGGTGGTGGCCAAGGCCAAGTACTCGGAGTTCCGCGACCCGGCCGACCATGTGAACCTGGTGCGCACCCTGGTCAGGAAAGGCGACGCCAGCGGCGCCTCGGCCGTGATCCGCGACATGGAACGTTCGCTGCGCAGCGGCCCGGACGTGGAAGTATGCCGTGCCTATTCGTCGTCCATGCTGCAGGAATTGAACGGCAAGCCGGACGCGGCGGCGGCCGAACTGGCCAAGGCCATGGCGCTGCTGTCCGAAGCCACCGGCATGTCCAGCAACATCAAGCTGGGCCTGGCGCACAGCTGCCTGGTGAACCGCATGGACGAGCAAGCGGCGCTGCTGTTCTCCGAATTGACCAAGGACCCGGACAGCGGCGTGAGCGCCGAGGACGTGGTGGGCCTGTGCGCCCAGGCCGGGCGCGAGGACGTGGCGCGCAGCTACGACCAGCAGCTGGACCTGGAAGTGGACGCCATGGTGCGCCAGGCTGCCGAGAAAAGCCGCAACGCCGACCTGCCGGGTGCGGTCGACGTGCTGCAGCAGGCCTTGCGCAAGCGCCCCGAACACAAAGGTTTGTGGACCGTGGCTGCGACCGCCATGCTGCGCCGGATTATGGATCTGGGATGGGACGCCACCCTGGCCGTGCAATGCACCGGGCTGCTGCGCCGCATCCGCGACGACAATCCGGCCCACCCGCTGCTGCCCGGCCTGATCGCGCAGTACTCCGCCATCCGCCAGAAATACGCGCCTGCCGTGGCGGCCTCCGCCGCCGCGGACACCGCCGCCACGCCGACGCAGCATCCGGCTGCCGCCCCTGCCACCGTGGAGTCCCGCTGATGCAAGATTACGCCGAACTCTCCGTCCTGCTGGTGGACCCGAATCCCGGCATGCGCGCCAACCTGCGCAACATGCTGAACCAGTCCGGCATCACCCGCATCGACGATGCCGTCAGTTCCGGCACCGCCATCCGCCAGTTGGGCAAGCGGATGTACGACCTGGTGCTGTGCGAGTACGACCTGGGCAGCGGCAGCGGCGACAACGGCCAGGACGGCCAGCAGCTGCTGGAGGACCTGCGGCACCACAAGCTGATCGGCCCGTGGACCATATTCATCATGCTCACTTCGGAAGGCGTGTACGGCAAAGTGGTCAGCGCCGCCGAGCTGCTGCCGTCGGACTACATCCTGAAGCCGTTTACGGTGGAAGTGCTGCTGCAGCGCATCGCCAAGGCGGTGGGCCGGCGCACCGCCTTCCTGCCCATCTACGAGAAAATCACGCAGGGCGACGTGCGCGGCGCCATCGCCGCGTCCACCGCGGCCGAAGCCAACCATCCGCGCCACGCCACCGACTTTGCCCGCCTGCGCGCCGAGCTGTTCTTCGGCGAGGGCCAGCTGGCCGAGGCGGAACTGGCCTACCACACCATCCTGGCTGGACGCCCGATAGGCTGGGCGCACCTCGGCCTGGCGCGTTGCCAGTTTGCCGCCCAGCGCTACGACGACGCCCTGCTCACGCTCGACAAGCTGCTGTCGCAGAACCCCAAGTACATGGCCGCCTATGACTTGCTGGCGCGCACCCACGAGGCGCTGGGCCAGGCGGTGCAGGCCAAGAAGGTGCTGGAGGATGCGGTGGCGATCTCGCCGCACATGGTGAGCCGTTTGCGCCACCTGGGCACGGTGGCCTATGAGACCGGCGACATCGGCATGGCCGAGAAAGCCTTCAAGCAAGTGGTGGCGAAAGCCAAGTACTCCGAATTCCGCAACCCGGAAGACCATGTCAACCTGGTCAAGGCCCTGGTCAAGAAAGGTGACGCCAACCAGGCCAGCGGCGTAATCCGCGACCTGGAGCGCTCGCTGCGCGGCAACGCCAACACCGAAGTGTGCCGCGCCATCTCCGCCGCCCTGCTGCTGGACCTGACCGGCAACGATACCGCCGCGGCCAGCGAACTGAGCAATGCTGTGGCCGCCGTCGCGCTGGCCAAGGGCTTGTCCAGTCCGCTCAAACTCAACCTGGTGCAAAGCTGCCTCAAGCACAAACTGGACAAGGATGCCGCCGGCGTCGTCATCGACATGATGAACGACAGCGACAGCGGCCTGTCGATGGAGCAAGCGGTGGGCGTGTTCGAGCAGGCCGGCCGGCACGACCTGGCGCGCGGCATCGGCGAACAGATCACGCACCAGGTGGAAGAGCTGCTGGAAAGCGCCGCCGGCCACCTGGAACAGGGCGACCACCGCGCGGCGGTCAGCTCGCTCAACATGGCATTGCGCAAGAGCCCGGGCAACCTGCCGGTGCTGTACGCCACCACCAGCGCCATGCTGCGCCAGCTCGACGAGCTGGGCTGGGAAGCGCCGCTGGCCGAACAGGCAAGCCACCTGCTGCAGCGCCTGGGCCGCATCGACAGCGGCAACCCGGACTACGACATGCTGATGCAGCAATACAGCGCCACCCAGCGCAAGTACGGCATTTCCACCACGGCTTAGGCTCAGGCCTTGCCGTAGCCGCCCCCGCCCGGCGTTTCGATGATGAACACGTCGCCCGGGGCCATATCGGTCTTGCCGATATGGCCCAGCTGCTCGATGCTGCCGTCCGCGCGCTGCACCAGGTTGCGCCCGACCTGGGCCGGCTGCCCGCCGGCCATGCCGAACGGCGCGTGCAGGCGGTTGTTGGACAGGATGGCGGCCGTCATGGCCTCCAGGAAACGCACCTTGCGCACGCCGCCATTCCCACCGCGCCAGCGCCCCGCGCCGCCCGAACCCTGGCGGATCTCGTAGCTCTCCAGCCGCACCGGGAAGCGGAACTCCAGGATCTCCGGGTCCGTCAGGCGCGAGTTGGTCATATTGGTCTGCACCACCGAGGTGCCGTCGAAGCCCTCGCCCGCGCCCGAACCGCCGCTGATGGTCTCATAGTACTGGTAGCGCGCGTTCCCGAACGTGAAGTTGTTCATGGTGCCCTGCGACGCGGCCAGCACCCCCAGCGCGCCGTACAGCGCATTGGTGATGCAGGTCGACGTCTCCACATTGCCCGAGACCACCGACGCCGGATAGTGCGGATTGAGCATGGAACCCGGCGGTATCAGCACGCGCAGCGGCTTGAGGCAGCCCGCGTTGAGCGGAATCTCGTCGTCCACCAGCGTACGGAACACGTGCAGCACCGCCGCCATGCACACGGCAGACGGCGCGTTGAAGTTGTTCTCCAGCTGCGCCGAGGTGCCGCTGAAATCGATCTCGGCGCTGCGCCCGGCCCGGTCCACCCGCACCGCCACCTGGATCTGCGCGCCGTTGTCCAGCTTGAGCGTGTAGCTGCCGTCGTGCAGCGCGCCGATCACGCGGCGCACGGCCTCTTCGGCGTTGTCCTGCACGTGGCCCATGTAGGCGCGCACCACGTCCAGCCCGAAGTGCGCCACCATCTTGCGCAGTTCCTCCACGCCTTTCTGGTTGGCCGCCACCTGGGCCCGCAGGTCGGCCATGTTCTGGTCCGGATTGCGCGCCGGGTACTTTGCGCCGGCCAGCAGCGCGCGGGTTTCAGCGTCCCGCAGCTGGCCGCCCGAGGCACCGTCCACCAGCTTGAAGTTGTTGATCAATACACCCTCTTCCTCGATGCTGCGCGAGTCCGGCGGCATCGAGCCGGGCGTGGTGCCGCCGATATCGGCGTGGTGGCCGCGCGAGCCGACATAGAACAGGATCTCCTTGCCCGCCTCGTCGAACACGGGGGAAATCACCGTCACGTCAGGCAAATGCGTGCCGCCGTTGTACGGGTCGTTCAGCATGTAGACGTCGCCCGCATGCATCTGCCCGGCGTTCTCGCGCATCACGGTCTTGATGCTCTCGCCCATGGAGCCCAGGTGCACCGGCATGTGCGGCGCGTTGGCGATCAGGTTGCCGTCGGCGTCGAAGATGGCGCAGCTGAAGTCCAGGCGCTCCTTGATATTGACCGAGTAGGCCGTGTTCTGCAGCCGCAGGCCCATTTGCTCGGCAATCGACATGAACAGGTTGTTGAAGATCTCCAGCATCACCGGCTCGGCGGTGGTGCCGATGGCGCGCCGCTCGGGCAGCGCCTCGACCCGCGTGAGCACCAGGTGGTCGTGCGGGGTGACGACCGCTTGCCAGCCCGGCTCCACCACCGTGGTGGCATTGGCTTCGGCGATGATGGCAGGGCCATTGATGACGTCGCCGATGCGCGTGTCTTGCCGCTGGTAGAGCGGCGTGTCGCGCCAGGCGCCGGCCGCGTACATCGGCACCACGGCCGACGCTTGCAGCCCGCCTGCGCGCGGCGCCTGCTGCGGCGCCGCCTCCGCCGGCGCATCCGAGGCGCCGACCGCTTCCACCGACACCGCCTCCACGATCAGCGCCTTGTGCTGCATCAGGAAGGAGAAGCGTTTTTTGTAGGCCGCTTCGAACTGCGCCGTCATGCTGTCCACGCTGTCGAACAGCACGATCAGCGCGGAATCCGTGCCTTCGTAGCGCAGGTGCACGCGGCGTATCAGCGAAATGCGGCCGGCTGCCACGCCTTGCCGCAGCAGCTCGGCGCGCGCTTCCTCGCCCAGCGCGGCCAGCCGGTCCGAAAGATCCTGCTCGCCGCCCTCGGCCAGCCGCACCTCGACAGCCGCCTCGCGCATCGCGGCCTGGTCGGCCAGGCCCATGCCGTAGGCCGACAGCACGCCCGCCAGGGAATGGATGAATACCGTTTTCATGCCCAGCGCATCGGCCACCAAACAGGCATGCTGCCCGCCGGCGCCGCCGAAGCTGGTCAGCGTGTAGTCGGTGACGTCATGGCCGCGCTGCACGGAAATCTGCTTGATCGCGTTGGCCATATTGCCCACCGCGATTTCGATAAAGCCGGCTGCCACCTGCTCCGGCGTGGCCGGCACCGGCGGGGCAGCCGCGTTGGCTGCCGCGGCCGCATTGATCTCGCCGGCCAGCGCGGCGAAGCGCTCGCGTACCGCGCCGGCATCCAGCGGCTGCCGGCCATCCGCGCCGAACAGCCTGGGGAAATGGCCGGGCTGGATCTTGCCCAGCATGACGTTGCAGTCCGTGACCGCCAGCGGCCCGCCGCGCCGGTAGCTGGCCGGGCCCGGGTTGGCGCCGGCGCTGTCCGGTCCCACGCGGAAGCGGCTGCCGTCGAAATGCAGCACCGAGCCGCCGCCCGCCGCCACGGTGTGGATACTCATCATCGGCGCGCGCATGCGCACGCCGGCCACCTGGGTCTCGAACACGCGCTCGAAATCGCCCGAAAAGTGCGACACGTCGGTCGAGGTGCCGCCCATGTCGAAGCCGATGATGCGCTCGAAGCCGGCCAGCCGGCTGGCCCGCACCATGCCCACAATGCCGCCCGCCGGTCCGCTCAGGATGCTGTCCTTGCCCTGGAAGGCACGCGCATCCGTCAAGCCGCCGTTGGACTGCATGAACTGCAAGTTCACGCCGGGCAGCTCGGCCGCCACCTGGTCCACATAGCGCCGCAGGATGGGCGACAGATAGGCGTCCACCACCGTGGTGTCGCCGCGCGCCACCAGCTTCATCATCGGACTGACCAGGTGCGACACCGATACCTGCGTATAGCCGATTTCGCGCGCAATGACCGCCACCGCAGCCTCGTGCGCGCTGTGGCGGTAACCGTGCATGAAGACTATGGCCAGCGAGCGCAGCCCCTTGTCGTAGGCCGCCTGCAGCCCGGCGCGCGCCGCGTCCGCGTCCAGCGCCTGCACCACCTCGCCGTGCGCGCCCATGCGCTCGTCGATTTCCACCACTTGGCTGTACAGCAGCTCGGGCAGCACGATGTGGCGGTCGAACAGGCGCGGGCGATTCTGGTAGGCGATGCGCAGCGCATCGCGGAAGCCGCGCGTGATGGCCAGCGCGGTTGGCTCGCCCTTGCGCTCCAGCAGCGCGTTGGTGGCCACCGTGGTGCCCATCTTGACCGCCTCGATGCGCGCCGCCGGCACCGGTTCGCCCGCAGCCACGCCCAGCAGGTGGCGGATGCCGGCGATCGCCGCGTCGCGGTACTGCTCAGGATTCTCGGACAGCAGCTTGTGCGTGCGCAGGCCGCCATCCGGCATGCGCGCCACGATATCGGTGAACGTACCGCCACGATCGATCCAGAACTGCCAGTCCATATGCTCTACCTCCAGCTATGCGAGAAGCGCTTATTGTAGTGTGCATGGCAAGGCTTGGGTGTTCGATATGGACGCAATGCGGTGGCAGTTCAGCAATGCACGCTGGATGCTAGAATGACATCATCTCCACTGCCATGGCCAGCCATGAATCCCCTCTACACTGTCGCCGAGATCCGCCTGATTGAGCACACCGCCGCGCAGCGCCTGCCGGCGGGCGCACTGATGCAACGGGCCGGCCAGGCCGGGGCCAACGCCGCGCTGGACCTGCTGCCATTTTCCACCAGCCGCGCGCGCGTGCTGGTGCTGGCCGGACCCGGCAACAATGGCGGCGACGCGCTCGAAACGGCGGCCCACCTGGCTTACGCCGGCGCCCAGGTCAGCATCCTGCATTTCGACGGCGCCGCATCGGCTATGCCGGCCGCCACTTCGCCTGAGCGCGAACACGCGCTGCAACGCGCGCGCACCAGTGCCGCCGTATTCGAGGAGCTGGGCCTGGAGGCGATCGCCAGCATAGAGTGGAACCTGGTGGTCGACGGCCTGTTCGGCATAGGCCTGAAGCGCCCGCTGGAAGGGCATCTGCGCGCGCTGGTGGCCGCCGTCAACGGCCTGTCCTGCTCGCGCCTGGCGCTGGACGTGCCGAGCGGCCTGGATGCCGACACCGGTGCCATCGTCGGCCCCAACGGGGTAGCGCTGCGCGCCACGCACACCGTCACCTTCATAGGCGACAAGCCCGGCCTGCACACCTGCGAAGGCCGCGACCATGCCGGCCTGGTGCAGGTTTCGCGCCTGGACCTGGACGCCTCGCTGTTCCAGCCTTCGCGCCAGCACCTGAACGACGTCAAGTTCTTCGTGCGCCACGCGCGTGCCCGGCGCCACAACACGCACAAGGGCAGCTACGGCAACGTGGCGGTGCTGGGCGGCGCGCACGGCATGGCCGGCGCGCCCATCCTGGCCGCGCGCGCCGCGCTGCTCACCGGCGCCGGCCGCGTCTACGCCTGCTTCGCCGACCACGCGCCCGCCTACGACAGCGCCCACCCCGAACTGATGTGCCGCCAGGCCGGCGACTTCGACTTCGACAGCGCCGTGGTGGTGGCCGGCCCCGGCCTCGGCACGGCGCGCGCCGCGCACGGCCTGCTGGCGCGCGCCATCGCCAGCGCCAGTCCCGCCGTGCTGGACGCGGACGCGCTCAACCTGCTGGCGGCCGACCCGGCCCTGCAGAACGCGCTGGCCGAGCGCGCGGGCGCCACGCTGCTCACGCCGCACCCGCTGGAGGCGGCGCGCCTGCTGGGCATTTCAGTTTCAGAAGTTCAGGCCGACCGTCCCTCGGCCGCGCGCCAGCTGGCTGCGCGCATGCAGGCGGTGGTGGTGCTGAAGGGCTCCGGCACGGTGCTGGCCGAGCCGCAGGGCCAGACGGTCATCAACACCACCGGCAATCCCGCGCTGGCCACGGCGGGCACCGGCGACGTGCTGGCGGGCCTGTGCGGCAGCCTGCTGGCGCAAGGGTGGCCGGTATGGGAAGCGGCGCTGGCGGCGGTGTGGCTGCACGGCATGGCGGCGGACGTGCTGGTCACCGAGGGCGCCGGGCCGATCGGCCTGAGCGCCGGCGAACTGATACCGGCCATCCGCACGGCGCTGAACCGCATGGTCCAGCACCACGGGCGCTGATGGCGCTGAGCTAGACGATGCGCCCGGCGGCGATGGTGATGACGCGCCCGCAGCGGGCGGCGATGGACGGGTCGTGCGTCACCAGCACCAGGGTGGAGCCGTGCTCGCGGTTCAGTTCGAACATCAGCTGGATCACCGCTTCGCCTGTGGCCGCGTCCAGCGAACCGGTCGGCTCGTCGGCAAACAGCAGCGGCGGCTCGCCGACAAACGCGCGCGCCAGCGCCACGCGCTGCTGTTCGCCGCCGGACAAATACTTGGGATAATGCTTCAGGCGGCTGGACAGTCCCACCCGGCCCAGCATGGCCTCGGCCTTGGCGCGGGCGCTGGCGTCGCCGGCCAGCTCCAGCGGCAGCATCACGTTCTCCAGCGCCGTCAGGTGCGCCAGCAGCTGGAAGGACTGGAACACAAAACCCAGCTTGGCCTTGCGCACGGCGGCGCGGCCATCCTCGTCCAGCGCGTAGATATTGCTGCCGTCCAGGTGCACGCTGCCGGTGCTGGGCGAGTCCAGCCCGGCCAGCAGGCCCAGCAAGGTGGACTTGCCGGAGCCCGACGCACCAACGATGGCAAGCGTCTCGGCCTTTTGCACGGTAAAATCCACGCTGTGCAGGATGGTCAGCTCGCCGCTGGCATCGGCCACGCGTTTGCTCAGGCCCGCCACCACGATGGCCGCCTGGCCGGCCGCGCTGGCCGGCACAGTGCCGCTGTCCAGCATGGATGGCGAATCCGGAATGAAATTGCTGGACGCTTTAGGGAATTCAGGCATGGTCTTCTTGAAAAAATTACGTCAGGTTCTGTGGCTGCCGGTGGTGGCGCTGTGCTTGTTGAGCGCCGCCGCAAGCGCCTATTCTGCACCAAAAACCGTGCTGGTGCTGGGCGACAGCCTGTCAGCCGAGTACGGCCTGGCGCGCGGCGCAGGCTGGGTGTCGCTGCTCGAGCAGAAACTGCAGGCGCAGAAAATCGACGCGCGCATCGTCAACGCCAGCGTCAGCGGCGAGACCACCAGCGGCGGCCGCACCCGCCTGCCGGCGCTGCTGAGCAAGCACCAGCCGTCCATCGTGGTCATCGAACTGGGCGCCAACGACGGCCTGCGCGGCCTGCCGGTGGCCGCCGCCGAAGCCAATCTGCGCGCCATGGTCGCGCAGGCGCGTGGCGCCGGCGCCCAGGTGCTGCTGGTGGGGATGCGCATGCCGCCCAACTACGGCCGCGACTACGCCGACAAATTCTTCGCCATGTTCGGCGCGCTCAGCAAGGAAGTGAAAGCGCCGCTGGCGCCCTTCATGCTTGACGGCGTGGCCGACAAGACCGAACTGTTCCAGCCGGACCGCCTGCACCCGCTGGCAGCCGCGCATCCCATCATCCTCGGCAACATCTGGCCGCACCTGCAGCCTCTCCTGAAAGCAAAATGAAATATCCCGAAATCCTGCGCTTTGCCGACATCGCCGGCCGCCTCGGCGAATTCGATGCCATCATCGACGCGCGCAGCCCGTCCGAATACGCCCTCGACCACCTGCCCGGCGCCATCAACTGCCCGGTGCTCAACGACGAGGAGCGCATCCAGGTGGGCACCACCTACAAGCAAGTCAATTCCTTCGAGGCGCGCAAGATGGGCGCCGCCATGGTTGCCCGCAACATCAGCGCCCACATCGACGCGCTGTGGCTGGACAAGCCGCGCGACTGGCGGCCGCTGGTCTACTGCTGGCGCGGCGGCAACCGCAGCGGCTCGCTGGCCCACATCATGGCCAAGATCGGCTGGCCGGTGGTGCAGCTCGACGGCGGCTACAAGGACTTCCGCCAGTTCGTCAGCAGCGCGCTGGAGCACCCGCCGGCGCTGGACTTCCGCGTGGTGTGCGGCACCACCGGCAGCGCCAAGAGCCGGCTGTTGCAGGCGCTGGAATCGATCGGCGCGCAAGTGCTGGACCTGGAACAGCTGGCGGCGCACCGCGGCTCCGTTCTGGGCGGCCTGCCCAGCCAGCCGCAGCCGACGCAGAAAGCCTTCGAGACGGCCATCTGGCAGCGCCTGCAAGGCTTCGACCCGGCGCTGCCGGTCTTCGTCGAATCGGAAAGCAAGAAAGTCGGCGCGCTGCGCGTGCCGGGCGCACTGATGGAGCAGATCCGCGCCGCGCACTGCATCGCGCTGCAACTGTCGCGCCCGCACCGTGTGCAGCTGCTGATGGAAGACTACGCCCACTACACGCAGGACGCCGGCCCGCTCAACGAGCAGCTGGGCTACCTGGCCTCGCTGCACGGCAATGATAAGATCCGCAACTGGCAAGGCCTGGCCAGCGAAGGCCGCATGGCCGAGCTGGTGGACGCGCTGCTGGCCGAGCACTACGACCCTGCCTACACGCGCTCCATCGACCGCAACTTCCCCCGCATCGCCGACGCCGAAGTAGTGGCG
This sequence comes from Massilia sp. NBRC 108631, assembly GCF_059704565.1. Classification (NCBI taxonomy): domain Bacteria; kingdom Pseudomonadati; phylum Pseudomonadota; class Betaproteobacteria; order Burkholderiales; family Oxalobacteraceae; genus Massilia; species Massilia sp. NBRC 108631. The sequence goes on along the minus strand of NZ_BAAKJE010000133.1, from coordinate 70,932 downwards.
CTGCCGGGCATCGCCCCCGCCGACCTGCTCGCCGCCGCCCGCCAGCTCCACCCCGCCTGAGCCGCCCCGCTACGGCTTGCCGTAAACCAAAATGGGGTCAGGGTTAATTATTTTTGCAATATTAACCCTGACCCCATTTTGCCGCGCGGATCAATTTTACGTCAGGAAATGAAAAATGCCGCCCGGGGGCGGCATTTGTGCTGGCGGTGTGTTACTTGGCTTCGTCGGTCTTGGCCGGCGCTGCCGTGGCCAGGATCTTGACCTTGGACTTCTGCTTGAGCGCTTCGACATAGGCCGCCATTTCCTGCTCGGCGACGATGCCGGTGATCTGCTCTTCCTCGGCCTTGCGGCGTGCCGCGTCCTGCGTGGCCGGCTGCTGCACTTTGCCGATGCGGTACACGCCGTAGCCTGCGCCCGGCACTTCCACGCCCACGTAGGCCGGCAGCTTGCTGGCGTCGGCCTTCATGACTTCAGCCAGCACTTGCGGGCTCAGGCCCTTGCCTTCGCTGCGCGACACCAGCTGCGCCGGGCCGAAGCCTTCCGCGCTGCCGGCTGCCTTGGCGGCGGCCATCTTGGCCTCGCCTTCCTTGCGCGCCAGCTTGACCGCTTCTTCGGCCGTCACGCGCTGGCGGATGGCGGCGTCGACTTCGGCCAGCGGGCGCTTGGCCGCTGGCTTGAATTCGACGATGCGGCCCGCCACCAGGGTGCTCGGCGCCACTTCAACCGCTTCCGTGTTGCGCTTGTTCTTCAGCGAATCGGCCGAGAACAGCGCGGTCAGGAACTTGGCGTGGTTGAACGGCGCGGCGCCCAGGGCCGGCGATGGATTGCGGGTCACATGCTCGGCCGTTTCCACTTTCAGCTTCAGCTTGTCGGCCACCGGTTTGAGGCTGTCGGACTGCTCGTACACGGTGTTGGTGAACGCTTCGGCCATTTCCGAGTACTGCTTGCCGGCCTTCTGCTTCTTCAGGTCGGCGGCGATGGTGTCTTTCACTTCGTCCAGCGGCTTGGTGGTCGATGGCTTCAGTGACGTGATGGTGACCACGTGGTAGCCGAACTCGGTCTCGATCGGACCGGCGATCTCGCCCTGCTTCATGCTGAAGGCCTTGTCTTCCAGCGCCTTCGGCAGCGAACCTTTTTCCAGTTCGTTCAGGTCGCCGCCCTGCTCTGCCGACGACGGATCCTGCGACTTGGCCTTGGCGATCCGGGCGAAGTCCGCCGGGTTCTTCTGCACCTCGGCCAGGATGGCTTCAGCCTTGGCCTTGGCCGCTGCCTTGTCGGCGGCGCTGGCGTCCTTGCCCACGGTGACCAGGATGTGGCTGGCGCGGCGCGACTCGGCGCTGGCAAAGCGGGCCTTGTTGGCTTCGTAGTAGGCGGCGACTTCGGCGTCGCTCACGCTGACCTGCTCGGCCACGGCGGCGGCGCTGAACACCACGTATTCGATCTTGGCCTGCTCGGGCACTTCAAACAGCTTGCTGTTCTTGTCGTAGAACGCTTTCACCATCTCGTCGCTGACTTTGACTTGCGGCAGGAATTGCGCGGCCGGGAACAGCTGCTCCTGCACTTCGCGCTCCTGGGCGCCGAAATCGGAAATCTGCTTGGCCACGGCGCGCGGCACGATGCCGGTGCCTTGCACGGCGCCGCCGAGCTGCTGCAGCGCCATGTCGCGGCGCAGCTGCGCTTCGTAGCCGGCCGGCGACAGGCCTTGGGCGCCCAGCAGCGCCTTGTAGCGCTCCATGTCGAAGCTGCCGTCATCCTTGCGCAGGCCCGGCGTGTCCAGGATCTGCTTCTGCAGCACGGCGTCGGCCACGGTCAGGTGGCTGCGGACCATCTCGGCGGCGACCGCGCGGTCGGCCACCAGGCGCTCCAGCACGTTCTGCTTGAACTCGGGGGTGTCGAACAGCTTCTGGTCGAACTGGGCGCCCATACGCTGGCGGAAGCTGTCGAGCTGGTTGCGCTGCGCGGCTTCCCATTCCTGCCGGGTGATGGACTGGTCGCCGACCTTGGCCACGACATTGGCCTCGTCGCCGGTATTGTTGTAGCCGGCCACGCCGACGAACACAAACGACGGCACGATCAGGATCGCCAGTAAAATCTGCATCAGCTTTTGATGCGTGCGTATAAATTCAAACATGGTCCGCCATTCTGAGGAGAGGAAATATTCCGTCGCGATTTTACAGCGCCGCGCCGCTCTATAGCAAGGCGCAGTTTTGAGAAAACGGCAAGCATGCCAAAAATGAAAAAGCCCCTGCAACTTCGCAGCTGCAGGGGCTTTCATGTTCTTGGCGGAGCGGACGGGACTCGAACCCGCGACCCCCGGCGTGACAGGCCGGTATTCTAACCAACTGAACTACCGCTCCTGGTCAGGATTTGTTTGCATTTGCTGGCGGAGCGGACGGGACTCGAACCCGCGACCCCCGGCGTGACAGGCCGGTATTCTAACCAACTGAACTACCGCTCCAGCAAAAACAGGTACAGCATCACTGTTAGTACAACTTCACGGCTAGACTGGTGGGCGCTGAGAGGCTCGAACTCCCGACCTAAGCCTTGTAAGGGCTCCGCTCTACCAACTGAGCTAAGCGCCCAATCAAACCGGCTCGGCAAGTTTCAAGCTAGCTTGGCAACTCACCGAAGTCCGTTAGTTTACAGCATCCTTCAAAGCTTTGCCAGCTTTAAATTTAGGAACTTTGGCTGCATCGATCACGATTTCTTCTTTCGTGCGCGGATTGCGGCCGGTACGGGCGGCGCGTTCGCTCACGGAGAAAGTGCCGAAGCCGACCAGGGTGACGCTGTCGTTCTTGGCCAGAGTGGTAGTTACGCCATCGATCACCGCATCCAGTGCGCGCGCAGCAGCCGCTTTCGAGATGTCAGCGGAAGTGGCAATATGGTCGATCAATTCAGTCTTGTTCACAAGCTTCCCCGTCACAAAGGTTTATATCGTTTATACCGTTTTTATACGGCAGAGAAAATCTCAGGCCGTATTAAACAAGCCGTTGCAACCTTGTGTCAAGGGAAACACAGTACAAAACTACAGTAAAAATTGAAACAGGCGCCATTTCGGCGCCTGTTTATGGTCAAACGGACAATTTATGCAAGCCGGGGCTTAGTGTTTGACCACTTCGCCCTGGCCGTCCACCTTGGCTGCCGCCGCGGCCACCGCCTCTACCGGAGGGGTTTCCACGATGGCCTCAGGCTGGCGCTCCAGTGCGATTTCCAGCACCTTGTCGATCCAGCGCACCGGCACGATTTCCAGCTTGTTCTTCACGTTGTCCGGAATTTCAGCCAGGTCCTTGACGTTCTGCTCGGGGATCAGCACCGTCTTGATGCCGCCGCGATGCGCCGCCAGCAGCTTCTCTTTCAGACCGCCGATCGGCAGCACTTCGCCGCGCAGCGTGATCTCGCCCGTCATCGCCACGTCGGCGCGCACCGGGATACCCGTAAACACGGAAACCAGGGCGGTCGTCATCGCGATACCGGCCGAAGGACCGTCCTTCGGCGTGGCGCCTTCCGGCACGTGGATGTGGATGTCGCTCTTCTCGAACACTTCGGGCTTGATGCCCAGCCGCGCCGAACGGCTGCGCACCACGGTGCGCGCCGCCTCGATCGATTCCTTCATCACGTCGCCCAGGGTGCCGGTGCGGATCACGTTGCCCTTGCCCGGCATGGTCACGGCTTCGATGGTCAGCAGATCGCCGCCCACCTCGGTCCATGCCAGACCGACCACCTGGCCAACCTGGTTCTCCTTCTCGGCCACGCCGAAGTCGTAGCGGCGCACGCCCAGGAACTTGTCCAGGTTTTTCGGCGTCACGGCGACCTTCTTCTCGGTCTTCTTCAGCAGCAGCATCTTGACCACCTTGCGGCAGATCTTCGACACTTCCCGTTCCAGCGAACGCACGCCGGCTTCGCGGGTGTAGTAGCGGATGATGTCGCGCAGCGCCGCTTCCGATACCGAGATCTCTTCTTCCTTCAGACCGTTGTTCTTGATCTGCTTGGGCAGCAGGTAGCGCTGCGAGATATTGGTCTTCTCGTCTTCCGTGTAACCCGACAGGCGGATCACTTCCATGCGGTCCAGCAGGGCCGGCGGAATGTTGTACGAGTTCGAGGTCGCCACGAACATCACATCGGACAGGTCGAAGTCCACTTCGATGTAGTGGTCCGAGAACGTGTGGTTCTGTTCAGGGTCCAGCACCTCCAGCAGGGCCGACGACGGATCGCCGCGGAAGTCCGCGCCCATCTTGTCGATCTCGTCCAGCAGGAACAGCGGATTGCGCACGCCGACCTTGGCCAGCGACTGCAGCACCTTGCCCGGCATGGAGCCGATGTAGGTACGGCGGTGGCCGCGGATCTCGGCTTCGTCGCGCACGCCGCCCAGCGCCATGCGCACGAACTTACGGTTCGTGGCGCGGGCGATCGACTGGCCCAGCGAGGTCTTGCCCACGCCCGGTGGCCCGACGAAGCACAGGATAGGCGCCTTCAGCTTGTCGACGCGCTGCTGCACCGCGAGGTACTCCAGGATGCGTTCCTTGACCTTGTCCAGGCCATAGTGGTCGCCTTCCAGCACTTTCTCGGCGTTCGCCAGGTCGTTGTTGACCTTGGATTTTTTCTTCCACGGCAGGCCGACCAGGGTGTCGATGTAGTTGCGCACCACGGTCGCTTCGGCCGACATCGGCGACATCAGCTTGAGCTTTTTCAGCTCGGCGTTGGCCTTGTCCAGCGCCTCTTTCGGCATCTTGGCGGCGGCCACTTTCTTTTCCAGCTCGTCCAGGTCGGCGCCGTCCTCGCCCTCGCCCAGCTCTTTCTGGATCGCCTTGACCTGCTCATTCAGGTAGTACTCGCGCTGCGACTTCTCCATCTGGCGCTTGACGCGGCCACGGATGCGCTTTTCCACCTGCAGGATGTCGAGCTCGCCTTCCAGCTGGCCGAGCAGGTGCTCCAGGCGCTTGGCGACGTTGAAGATCTCCAGGATGACTTGCTTCTGCTCGAGCTTGAGGGGCAGGTGCGCGGCCACGGTGTCGGCCAGGCGGCCGGCGTCGTCGATGCCGGACAGCGAAGCCAGGATCTCGGGCGGGATTTTCTTGTTCAGTTTGACGTACTGGTCGAACTGCTGGACGATGGCGCGGCGCATCGCTTCGATTTCCGAATCGTCGCCAATCTCGGAATCGAGCGGGGTCAGATCGGCCACGAAGTGCGTCGGCGCGTCGGTGATTTTGCGGATACGGGCGCGCTGGGCGCCCTCGACCAGCACCTTGACGGTGCCGTCCGGCAGTTTCAGCATCTGCAGGATGTTAGCCACGCAACCGATTTCATAGATGTCGGAGGCGGAAGGTTCGTCCTTGGCGGCAGCTTTCTGGGCAGCGAGCATGATGCTCTTGCCCTGCTCCATCGCGGCTTCCAGCGCCTTGATCGACTTGGGGCGACCTACAAACAGCGGTATCACCATATGCGGGAAAACTACAACGTCCCGCAGCGGCAATAACGGCAGTTGAGTTTGCTCAGTTAATTTGGAAGTTGTCATGGCGTACCTTATGTGAAAGCGTGTTGCAGATATTGGCGCAAAGATGCCAAATCACAAGACCCGGCAGATAATATTTCTTTCAAATAATGCTCGGAAATACTGCCGTGCTATAAAAATATGCAGAATTCAAATAAAAAAGCCACGCGCGACGCAGGCATCGCGTGTGGCTTTCCGAATGAAGCCTGCATTCTTTTATTGATTTAAATTGTACCGCCTTGCCCCATGGATGCAAAACGAATTTTGCGCATGTGTGCAGTCGTTATTTAATTTTCACCAGAAGCTTTTGGGCTTTCCTGATAAATCAGCAATGGCTTGGCGCCGCTGGTGATCGTATTTTCATCAATCACCACTTTGCTCACATTCTGCTCATTCGGCAGCTCGTACATCACGTCGAGCAGCGCATGTTCCAGGATGGAGCGCAGGCCGCGCGCGCCGGTCTTGCGGGCCAGCGCCTTCTTGGCGATGGCGTGCAAGGCGGCCGGGCGGATTTCCAGTTCCGAGCCTTCCATGTCCAGCAGCTTGGAATACTGCTTGACCAGCGCGTTCTTCGGCTCCACCAGGATCTGGATCAGCGCCTCTTCGGTCAGTTCGGCCAGCGTGGCCACCACCGGCAGACGGCCCACCAGTTCGGGGATCAGGCCGAACTTGATCAGGTCTTCCGGTTCCGCTTCCATCAGGATCTCGGAGGCAGCGCGCTGCTCCTTGCTCTTGACGGTGGCCGAGAAGCCGATGCCGCTCTTCTCCGAACGGTTGGAGATGATCTTGGCCAGGCCGTCGAAGGCGCCGCCGCAGATGAACATGATGTTGGTGGTGTCGATCTGCACGAAGTCCTGGTTCGGATGCTTGCGCCCGCCCTGCGGCGGCACCGAGGCCATGGTGCCTTCGATCAGTTTCAGCAGCGCCTGCTGCACGCCCTCGCCCGACACGTCGCGGGTGATGGACGGGTTGTCCGACTTGCGCGAGATCTTGTCGATCTCGTCGATGTAGACGATGCCGCGCTGGGCTTTTTCCACATCGTAGTTGCAGCTCTGCAGCAGCTTCTGGATGATGTTCTCGACGTCTTCGCCCACGTAGCCGGCCTCGGTCAAGGTGGTGGCGTCGGCGATCACGAATGGCACGTTGAGCATGCGGGCCAGGGTCTGGGCCAGCAGGGTCTTGCCGGAGCCGGTCGGGCCGACCAGCAGGATGTTGCTCTTGGCCAGCTCGATGTCATCCTTCTTGCCCAAGTGCTTCAGCCGCTTGTAGTGGTTGTACACGGCCACCGACAGGATGCGCTTGGCGGTCTGCTGGCCGATGACGTACTGGTCCAGCAGTTCCTTGATTTCGTGCGGGGTCGGCAGGTCCGACTTGGCGCCGGTGACCGACTCGATGCTCGACGTCTCGTCACGGATGATGTCGTTGCACAAGTCGATGCACTCGTCGCAGATGAAGACGGACGGACCGGCGATCAGCTTCTTGACCTCGTGCTGGCTCTTGCCGCAGAACGAGCAGTAGAGGAGTTTTTCGCCGCTGGAGGATTTTTTCTCGGACATGGGACTTGTTTAAGTAGTTGCAAGATTGGTGCTGCGTACACCTTGCAGGTTTTGCCCTGGGCAAAACGTGCGACAGCGTACATAGCACATGCTACCTGAAATAAAAAAGAAACGCCCGGAACGTTGTAGCGTCCGGGCGTCTTTTTTCAGTTCTCAGCGCTGAGGACGCATTAGCCGCGGCTGGTCAACACTTTGTCGATCAGGCCGTATTCTGTGGCCTCTTCGGCGGACAGGAAACGATCGCGGTCGGTATCCTTGGCGATCTGCTCCACCGTCTGGCCGGTGCGTTCGGCCATGATCGAGTTCAGGCGATGGCGCAGGTACAGGATTTCCTTGGCCTGGATTTCGATGTCCGACGCCATGCCCTGCGAGCCGCCCGAAGGCTGGTGAATCATGATGCGCGAGTTCGGCAGCGAGAAGCGCTTGCCCTTCGCGCCCGCCGCCAGCAGGAAAGCGCCCATCGACGCTGCCATGCCGGTGCACAGGGTGGAGACGTCCGGCTTGATAAACTGCATCGTGTCGAAAATCGCCAGGCCGGCCGAAACCGAACCACCAGGAGAGTTGATGTAGAGCGAGATATCCTTGTCCGGATTTTCGCTCTCCAGGAACAGTAGCTGGGCCACGATCAGATTGGCCATCTGGTCATTGACGGGGCCCACCATGAAGATCACACGCTCCTTCAACAGGCGCGAATAGATGTCATAGGAGCGCTCGCCACGGCCGCTTTGTTCAATCACCATCGGCACCAGGCCGAGCATTTCAGTGTCGAGTGCCGGATTACGGTTCATCATGCATTGTTCCTTGTGATGCAGCTTCTCTGAAGCTGGATTACGCTTGCGCGTTGCTTCCCATCAGCTCGTCGAAGGCAACAGCTTTCGACGTGGTTTTCGACAGGCCCAGAACGAAGTTAACGACGTTTTCTTCCAATACAAGGGCTTCGACTTCAGCCAGGCGGCGACGGTCGCTGTAGTAGTACTTCAGCACTTCGCGCGGGTCTTCGTAGCTTTGGGCGAAGTCTTCCACTTGCGCCTTGACCTGCTCAGGCAGCGCTTGCAGCTTGTTTTCGTTGACCAGCTGCGACAGGATCAGGCCCAGGCGCACGCGGCGCTCGGCCTTGTCGGCGAACAGTTCCGGTGGGAACGGCACGTCCTTGACGTTCATGCCGCGCTGCGCCATGTCCTGGCGGGTCATTTCAGCCAGGCGCTCGGTGTCCTGGGCGATCAGGGCTTGCGGCACGTCCAGGGTGGCGGTCTTGACCAGCGCATCCATCACGGCTTCCTTGTTGCGTGCTTTCACACGGCCGGTCACTTCGCGTTCCAGGTTGACCTTGATGTCTTCGCGCATTTTGGCCAGGTCGCCGTCGGCGACGCCCAGCGATTTGGCAAATTCAGCGTCGACTTCCGGCAGGTGCGCCCATTCCAGCTTTTTCAGCGTGATGGTGAACTGGGCGGTCTTGCCGGCCACGTCCTTGCCATGGTAGTCCTCTGGGAAAGCCAGGTCGAAGGTCTTGGCTTCGCCCACTTTCAGGCCCACGGTGGCGGCTTCGAACTCCGGCAGCATGCGGCCTTCGCCCAGCACGAATGCGTAGTCTTCAGCTTTGCCGCCGGGGAACTCAACGCCGTCGATCGAGCCGACGAAGTCCACGGTCACGCGGTCGCCGTTGGCGGCGATCGGCGCGCCGCCGTCGCCGTGTTCACCGGCTTCACCCTTGGTGTGGAAGTGCACCCGCTGCTTGCGCAGGATTTCGATGGTCTTGTCGATTTCCGCGTCCGACACGTCGGCTTTCACGGTTTCGATTTCAACGGTGGACAGGTCGCCGATGACGACTTCCGGATACACTTCGAACGTTGCGTCGAAGGTCAGCTGGCCTTCTGGTGCGTCGTTCTTTGGTTCGATGCGCGGATAGCCAGCTACGCGCAGTTCGGCGGCGTTGGCGGCGTCATTGAAGGCGCGGCCGACTTTATCGTTCAGCACTTCGGTCTCGATCTGATAACCGTATTGTGCCGCGACCATTTTCATGGGCACTTTGCCAGGACGGAAGCCTGGTGCCTTAGCCGATTTGGCTTGCACTTTCAGGCGCTTCTCAACTTCCGAGCGGACTTCGCTCAGGGGGAAGGAGATCGTGATACGACGTTCGAGTTTGCCCAGGGTTTCGACTGCAGTTGCCATGTAAAAATCGTCCAAAAAATATAAAGAATACTGTGGTGCGAGGAGGGGGACTCGAACCCCCACACCATTGCTGGCGTCAGGACCTAAACCTGGTGCGTCTACCAATTTCGCCATCCTCGCGGCGTATTTGTACAAAAGCAAAGGGCGGCCCGTTTTCAATTGAGGTCCATTGAAAACGGCTCGCCCTTACCCCGCCGCAGCAGGGGCTTTCAACTTCAACGCGGTATTTTACTGTTTTTTTCAGAGTACGGAAGGGTTTTTTAACCTAAACACAACGTTATAAGTGTAATGCCTTGATTCCTCTGCAATTTCAGCTTCCCGCGTCAGGTTTGCACCGGCTTTTTGACCCTGAACCAGGCCGCGTACAGGGCCGGCAGGAACAGCAACGTCAGTGCCGTGGCCAATATCAGGCCACCCATGATGGCTACCGCCATCGGCCCCCAGAATACCGAGCGCGACAACGGTATCATCGCCAGCGCGGCGGCGGCCGCCGTCAGGATGATGGGGCGGCAGCGCCGCACCGCCGACTCCACGATGGCGTCCCACGGCGCCGCCCCGCCCTTGATGTCCTGTTCGATCTGGTCGACCAGGATCACCGAATTGCGGATGATCATGCCGAACAGCGCGATGATGCCCAGGTTGGCCACGAAGCCCAGCGGACGGCCCAGCAGCAGCAAGGCCGCAGCCGCGCCGGCCACGCCCAGCGGCCCGGTGAGGAACACCAGCAGCGCGCGCGAGAAGCTGTGCAGCTGCAGCATCAGCAAGGTGAAGATGATGAAGATCGCCAGCGGCAGGTTGGCCGAGATCGACGCTTCCGCCTCGCTGCTGTCGGACGCGGCGCCCTTGACGTCGATGCGGTAGCCGGCCGGCAGGTTCTTGCGCAGCTCGTCCAGCTTGGGGTCGATCTGGCCGGTGACGGTCGGGCCCTGGATGCCCTCGGCCACATCCGACTGCACCGTGATGGCCCACTCGCGTCCTTCGCGCCACACCACGCCCGGCTCCCACACGAAATGCACGCGCGCCAGCTGGCCGATGGTGACGGACCTGCCGTTGGCGGTCGGGATATTGGTGTCGTTCAGGCGCGAGATGGTGTTGCGCTCCTCGAGCGGCTGGCGCACCTGGATGTCGATCAGCTTGATGCCGTCCCTGAACTGGCCCACCGTGGTGCCGGACAGGATGGTGTTCGCCGCGCGCATCACCGTTTGCGATGTGACGCCCAGCGCGCGCATCTTGTCCTGGTCCAGGTCCATGCGCAGCACTTTCACGGATTCGTTCCAGTTGTCGTTGACGCCCAGCGTGTTCGGATTGGCGCGCATGATGTCCTTCACCTGGTCGGCGATGATGCGCACCTTCTCCACTTCGCCGCCGATCACGCGGAACTGCACCGGATACGGCACCGGCGGACCGTTCGGCAACAGCTTGACGCGGCCGCGCACCTCGGGGAAGTCCTCCTTGAATACCTTGGTGATCTTCTGGCGCAGCGCTTCGCGGGTTTTCAGGTCTTTCGGCAGCACCACGAACTGCGACACGTTCGTCTGCGGGAAAATCTGGTCCAGCGGCAGGTAGAAGCGCGGGCTGCCGGTGCCCACATAGCTGGTAACGCTGACTACGCCCTCCTGTTTTTGCATGAACGCTTCGAACTTCTTCACCTGCTTCTCGTTGGCGGCGAACGAAGTCCCTTCCGGCATCCAGATTTCCACCATCAGTTCGGGGCGGCTCGAATCCGGGAAGAACTGCTTTTCGATAAATCCGAAGCCATACACGCCGAGGAAGAAGATGGCCAGCGTGGCGCCGATGGTGGTCTTGCGCCACTCCACGCACCAGTTCACCACCGAGCGGAACTTGCGGTAGCCGGGCGTATCGAACAGCTCGTGGTGCCCGTCGCTGTGCGGCTGCACCCTCAGCAGCAAGTAGCCGATGTAGGGCGTGAAGATCACCGCCACGAACCACGAAATGATCAGCGCCAGCGCGTTCACCGAGAACAGCGTGAAGGTGTATTCGCCGGCCGCCGATTTGGCCAGGCCGATCGGCAGGAAGCCGGCCACCGTGATCAGCGTGCCGGTCAGCATCGGCAGCGCGGTGGAGGTGTAGGCGAAGGTGGCGGCGTCGAAGCGCGAGAAGCCCTCCTCCATTTTGCGCACCATCATTTCCACCGCGATGATGGCGTCGTCGACCAGCAAGCCGAGGGCGATGATCAGCGCGCCCAGCGAAATCTTGTGCAGGTCGATCGACAGCATGCGCATGAACAGGAAGGTCACCGCCAGCACCAGCGGAATGGTCAGCGCCACCACCAGGCCGGGACGCGCGTCCAGGCGGAACTTGGGCTTGGTATGCATGCCGAGCGCCACGAAGCTCACCGCCAGCACAATCAGCACCGCCTCGATCAGCGTGTTGACGAATTCGCCCACCGAGGCCTTCACGGCGCTCGGCTGGTTCGAGACGCGCTCGAGCTCGATACCGACCGGCAGCTTGGCCTTCATTTCGGCCACGGCCTTCTCCATGCTCTCGCCCATCTTGATAATGTTGCCGCCCTTCTGCATCGACACGCCCAGGCCGATCACTTCCTTGCCGTTGAAGCGCATCTTCTCCAGCGGCGGATCCTCGTACTCGCGCTTGATGGTGGCGAAGTCGCCCAGGCGGAAGGTGGTGCCGTTGGCGCGCAGCTCCAGCTCCTCCAGGTCCTTGACGGTCTTCAGGGCGCCGGTCACGCGCACCTGCAGGTTGTCGGTCGGCGTCACCAGCACGCCGGTGGACTCCACGTTGTTCTGCGTGGCGATCTGGTTGACGATGGCCTCGAACGGGATGCCCAGCTGGGCAAACTTCTTGTGCGAGAACTCGATATTGATCTTCTCGTCCTGCACGCCGAACAGCTCGACCTTGGACACCTGCGACACGCCCAGCAGCTGCTGGCGCGCGAAGTCCGCGTAGTCCTTCATTTCGGCGTAGGTGAAGCCGTCGCCCGACAGCGCGAAAATGGAACCGTAGGTGTCGCCGAATTCGTCGTTGAAGAACGGGCCCTGCACGCCTTGCGGCAAGGTGCCCTTGATGTCGCCGATCTTCTTGCGCACCTGGTACCAGGACTCGGCCGTCTCGCCTGGCGGCGCCGACTCGCGCAGCTCGACCAGGATCAGCGTTTCGCCCGGCTTGGAATAGCTGCTGATCTCATTGACATGCGGCGTTTCCTGCAGCTTCTTTTCCAGCTTGTCCGTGACCTGCTCGGCCATCTGCAGCGCGGTGGCGCCCGGCCAGAAGGCCCGCACCACCATCACGCGGAAGGTAAAGGGAGGGTCTTCATCCTGTCCCAGGTTGGCGTAGGCCAGCATGCCGCCCAGCAGCAGCACCGCCATCAGGTAGCGCGTCAGCGGAATGTGTTCCAGCGCCCAGCGTGAGAGGTTGAAGCCGTCCTTCATTTGGCGGCTCCGGCAGGGGCTTGGGCTGCGGCCGGCTTGGCCAGTTCCTCGCCGAGGATCTTGACCTTCTGGCCCGGCTTCAGCACGTTTACGCCCGCCGTGACGATGGTCTGGCCGGGCTTGACGCCCGACGCCAGCACGATATCGTTGCCGGCCACGCCGCCGGGCGTCACCGGCACCAGCTTGACTGCGCCGTTTTCAACCACCCACACCGAGGTGGTGGCTTTTTCATAATGCAGCGCCGTCAGCGGCACCTTGATTTGCGGCTGCGCGGTCCTGGAGGCGAACTCCACCACCGCCGTCATGCCCAGCCTGGCTTCGGCCAGGCTCTCGGGTATGGTCACCTTGACCGTATAAGTACGGGTGGCCGGGTCGGCCGCCGGCGAAATCTCGCGGATCTTGCCGGGCACCGCATGCTGCGGGTTGGCCCACAGCCGCACGCGCACGTCCGAAATGGACTTCAGCGCATCGACCTTGTCCTCCGGGATGCCGATGACGACTTCCTTGTCGCCGTCCTTGGCCACGCGCACCACCGGCGTGCCGGCCGCCACCACCTGGCCCGCTTCGGCGTCGACCGCCGTCACCACGCCGTCGATGTCGGCCACCAGCGCCGAATAGCCGGCCTGGTTGGACTGCGAACGGTACGCCGCCTGGGCCGCGTCCACATTCGCCTGGGCTGCCTTGTAGGCCGAGTCCTTGCTGTCCAGGATAGTCTGGGCGACGAAGTTCTGCGCCTTCAGGTCCTGGTAACGCTTCAGTTCCGCCTTGGCGAAGTCGCGCGAGGTTTCCGCCGCCCGCAGCGAGGCCAGCGCCTGCGCCTGCGACAGTTTCAGGTCCTGCGGGTCCAGCTGCATCAGCTGCTGCCCCTTCTTCACCACCGAGCCCACGTCCACGCTGCGCTTGACGATCTTGCCCGGCACGCGGAAGCCCAGGCGCGACTCGACGCGCGCCCGCACCTCGCCGGAGAACTCGGCGTCCACGCCGATCTCGCTGCTTTGCAGCACAATCGCGCGCACCGGGCGGATATCTTCGGTCTTCTCGGCTTTCTTGCCGCAGCCGGCCAACAGCACGGCTGCAGCGGCGGCGCCGCAGAGTGTGGCGGCGAAGGCGGGGGAAGGACGCGGTTTTTTCAGGGAGTACACATTAATTCCTTTACTATGCGGGCTGCTTTGGATTGCGGCGATAGCACTTTGCCACTATGATGGTTCCGGCCAGAAAGTAAATGACTTTCCGTTAATTAAAAATTATAAGCCGTGACACACTCTTTGCAAATGACTTTTGCGTCATTTACTTGAATACCCCTATATGTCTGTAGACCATTACGAGAATTTCCCTGTCGCTTCCGTCCTCATGCCGCGCCGCCTGGTGCCGGCGGTGGAAGCCATTTACGCCTTTGCCCGCAGCGCCGACGACCTGGCCGACGAGGGCGACGCCACGCCCGAGCAGCGCCTGGCCGCCCTCGCCGCCTATGAGCAGGCGCTGGACCGCATTGCCGCCGGCGGGGAGGCGCAATCCGGCCTGGACCCGATGTTCCTGCGCCTGGCCGGCGTCATCGCGCAATACGACTTGCCGCTGCAGCCCTTCCGCGACCTGCTGTCCGCCTTCAAACAGGACGTGACGGTCACGCGCTACGCCAGCTACGGCGCGCTGCTGGACTACTGCGCGCGCTCGGCCAACCCGGTTGGCCTGCTGATGCTGTCGCTGTACGGCCAGGCCGACGAACAAAACGTGCGCGACTCCGACGCCATTTGTTCAGCATTACAGATTATCAATTTTTTACAAGACGTGGCGATCGATCTGCAGAAGGAGCGCATCTACCTGCCGATGGAAGACCTGGCGCGCTTTGCCGTGTCCCCGGCGGCGCTGGACCATCCGGGCGGCACGGCCAAGTGGCGCACCCTGATGAAGTTCGAGGTGGCCCGCGCGCGCGCGCTGATGCTGAGCGGCGCGCCGCTGGCGGTGCGCCTGCGCGGGCGCATCGGCCTTGAGCTGCGCATGGTGGTGCAAGGCGGCCTGCGCATCCTGGAGTCGATCGAGGAAGTCGAGTACGACGTCTTCCGCCGCCGCCCGAAACTGACCCGCAAGGACTGGATGAAGGTGATCTGGCGCGGCCTGCGGATGAAAGCGCGGATGAAACGCGCCATGAAAAGCCCCTCCGGCGCGGCGCTTCCCTTAGAATAGCGGCTTCGATCGCCTCACCCTTGCTTTTTTGACCATGTCACCAGACGAATACTGCCAGCAAAAAGCCGCCGCCAGCGGGTCCAGTTTCTACTACAGCTTCCTGTTCCTGCCGCAGGAGCGGCGCCGCGCCATCATGGCCTTGTACGCGTTCTGCCGGGAAGTGGACGACACCGTGGACGAATGCACCGACGAATCGGTGGCGCGCGTGAAGCTGGCGTGGTGGCGCAAGGAGATCTCCGGCATGTACGAAGGCAAGCAGACGCACCCGGTGACCCAGGCGCTGCAGCCGCACCTGGCCAGCTATCAGCTGAAGCAGGAACACATGCAGGCCATCATCGACGGCATGGAGATGGACCTGAACCAGACCCGCTACCTGGACTATGTGGGCATGTCCAAATACTGCTGGCACGTGGCCAGCGTGGTGGGCATCCTGTCGGCCAGCATATTTGGCGTGAGCAATCCGCAAACCTTGCAATTCGCCGAGAAGCTGGGCCACGCTTTCCAGCTGACCAACATCATCCGCGACGTGGGCGAAGATGCGCGCAAAGGCCGCATCTACCTGCCGGTCAATGAGCTGCAGCAGTTCAATGTGACCGCCGCCGACCTGCTGAACGCGCGCCACAGCGAGAACTTCGAGAACCTGATGAAGTTCCAGATCGCCCGCGCGCACAAGGCTTACGACGAAGCGTTCGCGCTGCTGCCGAAGGAAGACCGCCGCGCGCAGCGTCCCGGCCTGATGATGGCGGCCATCTACCGCACCTTGCTGACCGAGATCGAGAACGACGGCTACCACGTGCTGACCCAGCGCATCTCGCTGACGCCGATCCGCAAGCTGTGGCTGGCGTGGAAAACCTACATCCGTGGCTGACGCAAAATGACACGGGGGACTGCGCGCACCGTTGCCGTGGTCGGCGCCGGCTGGGCCGGCTGCGCGGCGGCGCTGGAGCTGGCGCGCGCCGGCTGCACGGTAACGCTGCTGGAGGCGGCCCGCACGCTGGGCGGACGCGCGCGGCGCGTGGAGATGGACGGCCGCCAGCTCGATAACGGCCAGCACATCATGCTGGGCGCCTATGCCGAATCGCTGCGGGTGATGAAGCTGGCGGGCGTGGACCTGCCTGCCGCGATGCTGTCGCTGCCGCTGCAGATGCGCTACGCGCCGGGCGCCGGCGGCATGGACTTCCTGGCTCCGCGCCTGCCCGCGCCGCTGCACCTGCTGGGCGCGCTGCTGCGCGCGAAGGGCCTGGCGCGCGAAGACAAGCTGTCGCTGGCGCGCTTCTCGACCACCGCGCGCTGGATGGACTGGCAACTCAACACCGATTGCAGCGTCGATGAACTGCTGCAGCGCTTCGACCAGACGCCGCGCCTGATCCAGCTGATGTGGCGCCCGCTGTGCCTGGCCGCGCTGAACACGCCGACCGACCGCGCCTCGGCCCAGGTATTCCTGAACGTGCTGCGCGACAGCCTGGGCGCGCGCCGCAAGGCATCCGACATGCTGATCCCGCGCGCCGACCTGACCGCCCTGTTCCCCGACGCCGCGGCCGCCTGCGTGGCCCGCCGCGGCGGCACGGTGCACGCCGGCGCCAAGGTAACCGCCCTGGCGCAATTGCCCGATGGCCGCTGGCGACTTTGCGCCACCGGCGCCGGCCTTGCACAGCTTGCCGGCCCGGCTGCGGCAAGCGGCGCGGCCTCCCCCTGGAGCGCCGAATTCGATGCCGTCATCCTGGCCCTGGGCGCGCCGGGCACCGCCGCCATGCTGCGCGGGCTCGCGCCGCTGCAGGCACTGGCGACGCAGCTGGAAGCGTTTACACCCGAGGCCATCACCACCTGCTACCTGCAATACGATGGGAACGTGCGGCTCGGCATCCCCTTCTACGCGCTGCTGGACAATCCAGACCATGGCCACTGGGGCCAGTTCGTGTTCGACCGTGGCCAGCTCGATGCGGCGCAGGCGGGCATGCTCGCCGTGGTCATCAGCGCGTCCGGCAAGGCCGCAGGACTGGGACAGGCCGCGCTGGCCGCCGCCATCGCCGCGCAGCTGGCCGCCGTGCTGCGCCGCCCGGAGCTGGCGCAGCCTTCCTGGAGCCGCGTCGTCACGGAAAAGCGCGCCACCTACGCCTGCACTCCCGCCCTCGCCCGTCCGGCCAACGCCACCGGCCTGCCCGGACTACTGCTGGCAGGCGACTACACTGCGGGCGATGACGCGGCCGCCAACTACCCCGCCACGCTGGAAAGCGCCGTGCGCAGCGGTGTGGCGGCAGTCAAAATATTGCTTAAAAACAAATAACCGCCCCAGCATGGCTCAGCTGCAAACCATCCCCGGCTATCCCCGTCATACGTCGTCTGCCCCGTCATTTATGCATCCTGTCGCACACCGGTGGTCTGTACAAGTTCGTTTGCGTACAGTCGCATCATCGGTAGTGAATCAATATGGACCTAAGGACGGAGCAGCAAATGACACTCGGACTGACTTTGAAAACCCTGGCAGTGCTGGCCATCGTGGCCGCCAGCACGGTTGCCATCGTGCTGAGCGAACACTTCAGCGCGGCAGTTTCCCTGTCGCAACACGTATCGTTTTAACCGCGGGAGTTCTGGATGGATAAGCAGGCTTACCTGGACGCGCTGCAAAAAGCCCTGGCGGGACTGCCGCCGGACACGGTCGCCAAGACCCTGGCCTACTATGAGCAGCGTTTCGTCGACGGCGTAATGGCCGGGCGCACCGAGCAGGAAATCGCCGCCGACCTGGGCGAACCGCGCAAGATCGCCATGACGCTGCGCGCCAACGTCCACCTGTCCGCCTTTGAACAAAAGAAAACCCCGGTCAACGCCGCCCGCATGGCCGTGTCGGTGGCCGGACTGGCCATCTTCAACCTGTTCATGGTGGTGCCGGCCATGGTGTACGCCGCGCTGCTGGCCACCATCTACGTGTGCGCCTTCAGCTTCTACCTGAGCGGCATCGTGATCACCGCCAGCGGCCTGTCGGGCACCAACGAACTGGTACTGGATGGCCCGCTGCGCGAATTCATCCACTTCGACGGCCGCGACGGCGAAGGCCACCGCACCCAGACCAAGATCGCCATCGACCACCAGGGCATCCAGATCTACCAGGAACCGATGGACGGCTACGACGCCGCGCCGGACGCCGGCCAGGCCGATGCGGACAACGCCGACGGCGACGACAGCAACAGCCGCTCCGGCAAGATCATCGAGAAAGCCGAGCGCATGGCCACCAGCGCGGTGCACATCTCGACCGACCTGGACGGCGAATCGCGCACCACGCAGTCGGTGCTGGGCATGACGCTGGTGATAGTCGGCATCCTGCTCAGTTTGCTCAGCCTGGTGGTGACCAAGTACACCATCGTCGGCATCAAGCGCTATATCCAGATGAATTCCTCGCTGTTGCGGGGCCGCTAAGGCGGACAGGAGCACACCATGAAAGCCTTACTCAAAGTCGGAATCAGTATGCTGTTGCTGGCATTCGTGCTGATCGCCGTCTCCTACAGCATGCTGCGCGCACACGGCGCCACCAATCCGTCCAGTGCGCAAGGCCGGGCGCCGGCCAGCGAGACGCGCGATATCAGCCACGGCATCACCTCCGTCGAACTGAGCGGCCCGATCGACCTGACCCTGCGCCAGGGCGACAAGCCATCCCTCAAGGTGCGCGGCGAACAGCGCCTGCTGGGCAACGTGGAAACCGAACAGGAAGGCAACACACTGCACATCGGCACCAAGGGCATGCTGTTCCACCACCGCCGGCCGTTGCAGGTGGAGCTGGTACTGCCTTCGCTGTCCGAGCTGGAAATCCACGGCAGCGGCGACAGCACGGTCAACGGCTTCAGCGGAGAAAAGCTGTCGGTGCAAGTGCACGGGCCGGGCAACCTGAACTTCAACGGCCGCTTCAAGAAAGTCGACGCGGGCCTGCACGGCAGCGGCGACCTGACGCTGAACACCGGCGCCAGCGACGTGGTGACGCTGGAGATGGTCGGCTCCGGCCAGATCCGCAGCAGCGGCAGCTGCAAGAGCCTGAACGCCGAATTGACCGGCTCGGGCGACCTGGATGCGCAGCACCTGGCGTCGGACCAGGTGGTGGTGAACCTGAAAGGCTCGGGCACCACCAACGTGTTCGCCCGCAAATCGGTGGAGCTGACCCTGAACGGCAGCGGCGACATCCGCGTGTTCGGCAACCCCGACAACCGCAATGTGAGCCGCACCGGTTCCGGCGAGGTTAGCTGGGATCATTGAGCCGGGCCGCGGCTGATACGCGCTGCGCCTCCCCCCGCGCCCCGCGCGTGGCAGCTGTCGCAGGGCGGCTTAGCTCCGCAGGGGCGCCACCGGCCGCAGCCAGCGCAGCACATCCTCACCCGCCGCCTGGCCGCTGGCCAGGCAGGCCGTCAGCAGATAGCCTCCGGTGGGCGCTTCCCAGTCCAGCATCTCCCCGGCCACGAACACACCCGGCTTCGCCTTCAGCATCATCCCCTCCATGGCTTCAAAGCGCACTCCGCCGGCGGTGCTGATCGCCTCGTCAATCGGGCGCGGCGCGCGCAAGCGCACCGGCAGCATCTTCAGCGCCCGCGCCAGCTGCGCCGGGTCGGCATACTGTTCCGCGCTGGCGCACTCGCGCAGCAAGCCTGCCTTCACGCCCTTGATGCCCAAACGGCTCTGCAAGTGACTGGCCATGGAGCGCGAGCCGCGCGGGCGGCTGAGCTCATCCAGCACCCTGGCCGCGTCCAGGTCCGGCAGCAGATCCAGGTGGATCAGCGCACTGCCATCGGCAGCGATCTGGTCGCGCAAGGCGGCCGACAGCGCGTAAATCAAGCTGCCCTCGACGCCGGTGGCGGTGACGACGAACTGGCCCTGCTTGCGGAACAGCTGCCCGTCCGCCCCGGTCGAGGTGATGGCCACCGTGGTCAGCGGCTCCCCCGCGTGCCTGGCACTGAAATGCGCGCTCCAGTGCACGTCGAAGCCGCAGTTGGCCGGAAGCAGCGGCGCCACTTGCACGCCCCGTTGCTCCAGCACCGGCACCCAGGCGCCGTCCGAGCCCAGCCGCGCCCAGCTGGCGCCGCCCAGCGCCAGGATGGTGGCGTCGGCCGCAACGGCCAGTTCGCCGTCCGGCGTGGCCAGCAACAACGCGCCATCCTCGTCCCAGCCTGTCCAGCGGTGGCGCTGGTGGAAATGCACGCCCAGCTCGCGCAAGCGGTGAAGCCAGGCGCGCAGCAGCGGCGCGGCCTTCATCTCGGTGGGGAACACGCGGCCGGAGGTGCCGACAAAGGTCTCGATGCCCAGGCCATGCACCCAGTCGCGCACGTGCTGCGGCCCGAAGGCGTCCAGCATGGCCTGCAGGATGGCGGCACGCTTGCCGTAGCGGGTGACGAAGGTCTGGTACGGCTCGGCGTGGGTGATGTTCATGCCGCCGCGCCCGGCCAGCAGGAACTTGCGGCCCACCGAGGGCATGGCGTCGTAGACGTCGATCTGCAGCGGACGGGCGGGGTCGGCACGCTGCGCCAGCGTTTGCGCCGCCATCAGGCCGGCCGGGCCGCCGCCAATGACGGCGACGCGAAATACATGATTGTTCTGAGACTGCATGGGGGAATCCCGGGTGAAATATTGAGGCAATCCGGCATTCTAGGGCATACTGGCACGCATCTACCACATCCACCAACTCGAGGGGCAGTCATGGGTGCAGCATTCTGGATCAAGCGCTATTTGCTGGCGGCGGTGCCGCTGTTCGCCATACTGGCCGGTGTGGAATACGTGAAGGGCACGCCAACCCAGGCCGACATCCTGAGCGCCGGCGTGTGGGCCGCCGTGGCGGCCGCCATTTTCGTCGGCACGCAGTACCGGCGCTACCGCAAGAATCAGGAGTGCGCGCCCTGCGACGCGGTGGGCAAGCCCACCAAGGCGAACAAGCCCAACACACGGTCCTGATTCGTCCCGGCCTCAGCCGCCGGTAACCGGCGGGAAGAACGCCACTTCGGCGCCCTCTTTGACCACCGTCTCCGGCTGGCACATCACCTGGTTGCAGGCCATGCGCAAGGCGCGGCCTTCACCCAGGGCTTGCGCCCAGGCGCCGCCACGCGCCACCAGCAGCGCGCGGATGGCCGCCACCGTGTCCACACCGGCGGGCAGTTCAAGCATTTCGGTGGAGGTGCCCACCGCTTCGCGCACGCTGGCGAAGAATTTCAGAGTAACGTTCATCTCAACTATCAAATCAATTCGGAAAATGGGATAAATCGCACCGTGTCGCCGGGCTGGATGGCCTGGCCGGGAGGGTTGTCGACCAGTCCGTCGCCCCACACCGTGGACGTCAGCACGCCGGAGCTTTGGTTCATGAACAGCTCCAGCCCGCCCTGCTCGTTCAGCCGCGCCCGCAGGAATTCGTTGCGCCGGTCCGCTTTCGGCCAGCTGAAATCGGCGCGCAGCTGGTAGGCCTTCGGCGCCAGCGCTTTCGCATCGCCCACGCCTTGCATGCGCAGGATGAACGGCCGCACAAACAGCAGGAAGGTGACAAAACTCGACACCGGATTGCCGGGCAAGCCGACAAAGAATGCATCCCTCACCTCGCCAAAGGCCAGCGGCTTGCCCGGCTTGACGGCGATCTGCCACATGTTCAGGCGGCCCTCCGCTTCCACCGCAGGCTTGATATGGTCTTCCTCGCCGACGGACACGCCCCCGGAGGTGATGATCAAGTCGTTGCCTTCTGCGGCCTGGCGCAGCACGGAGCGGGTGGCGTCGAGCGAGTCGGGCACGATGCCGAAATCGCTGATTTCGCAGCCCAGGTTTTCCAGCAGCGCGCGCAGGGTGAAGCGGTTGGAGTTGTAGATGGCTCCCGGCGCCAGCGGCTCGCCGGGCATGGCCAGCTCATCGCCAGTGAAAAACACCGCCACGCGCAGCTTGCGCCGCACCGGCAGTTCGGCCAGGCCGACCGAGGCGGCCAGCCCCAGTTCCTGGCTTCGCAGGCGGGTACCCGCGGGCAGGATCACGCTGCCGTTGCTGATGTCCTCGCCGGCACGGCGTATCCACTCGCCGGACTTCGGGGCGTGCCCGATGGTGACGACGTTGCCGGTCAGCTCGCACTGCTCCTGCATCACCACCGCGTCCGCGCCCTCGGGTATCAGGGCGCCGGTGAAGATGCGCGCCGCCGTGCCGGGCAGCAGCGGCTGGCCGACGTGGCCGGCCGGGATGCGCTGCGACACGGTCAGCGTGGCAGCGCCGCTGGCGCAGTCGGCCGCGCGCACGGCGTAGCCGTCCATCTGGGTGTTGTCGTGCGTGGGCACGTTCATGCCCGAGACCTGCGCCTGCGCCAGCACGCGGCCGTTGGCTGCCAGCGTGGACAGCGTTTCCACGTCCGCCACCGGGCGCGCCGCGGCCAGCATGAAGTCGAGCGCCTCGCGCACCGGCATCAGAGGTTTCATCAATTACAGTCCCGTATTAGTGGCGATGTAGTCCTTCATTTTGGCCACGTCGGCCGGCATCACGACGAAACGCTGCTCCAGCGCCTCGATGTTTTCGAAGCCGGCCGGACGCTCGGCATCCTCGCCCAGCGCTTCCAGAATGGTTTCGTTGAACTTGGCCGCCAGCGCGGTTTCCAGCACGATCATCGTCACGCCCGGTTCCAGGTTCTCGCGCGCCACCTTGATGCCGTCGGCGGTGTGGGTGTCGATCACGATGCCGTAGTCGTCGGCCACGTCGCGGATGGTGTCGAGGCGGTCCTTGTGGGTGGACTTGCCGGACTTGAAGCCGTACTTGGCCACCTTGGTGAACTCGTCGCCGTCGCTGCCAGGGTAGCCGGACAGGTCGAAGCCGCCGTGGGTTTCCACCTTCAGGAACAGCGCGCGGGTGCGCTCGGCGTCGCGGCCCACCAGGTCGTAGATGAAGCGCTCGAAGTTGGAAGCTTTCGAGATGTCCATCGACGGGCTGCTGGTATGGTAAGTCTCGGCGGACTTGCGCACGCGGTACACGCCGGTGCGGAAGAATTCGTCCAGCACATCGTTTTCATTGGTGGCGGCCACCAGCTTGTCGATCGGCAGTCCCATCATGCGGGCGATGTGGCCGGCGCAGATGTTGCCGAAATTGCCCGACGGGACGGTGAAGGACACCTTCTGGTCGTTGCTGGCGGTGGCGGCCAGGTAGCCGCGGAAGTAGTACACCACCTGGGCCACGACGCGCGCCCAGTTGATGGAGTTGACGGTGCCGATCTTCTGTTTAGCCTTGAAAGGCAGGTCGTTCGATACGGCCTTCACCATGTCCTGGCAGTCGTCGAACACGCCTTCGACGGCGATATTGAAGATGTTCGGATCTTGCAGGCTGAACATCTGCGCGGTCTGGAAGGCGCTCATCTTCTTGTGCGGCGACAGCATGAATACGCGGATACCCTTCTTTCCGCGCATGGCGTATTCGGCGGCGCTGCCGGTGTCGCCCGAGGTGGCGCCGAAGATGTTCAGTTCAGCGTTCTTCTTGGCCAGCGCATATTCAAACAGGTTGCCCAGCAACTGCATGGCCATGTCCTTGAAGGCCAGCGTGGGGCCGTTCGACAGCGCCTGCAGCACCAGTCTCCGGCCCTTGGATTCTTCCAGCACGCGCAGCGGCGTGATGTCGGCGGGCGATTCGCCCTCGCGCGCGTTGCGGTACACGTCGGCGGTGTAGGTCTTCGCGGTCAGCGCCTTCAGGTCGGCTTCCGGAATGTCGGTGGCGAACTTCTTCAGGATCTCGAAAGCCAGTTCGGCATAGGACAGCTTGCGCCAGGCGTCGAGCTCGGCGCCGGTCACTTGCGGGTACTCGGTGGGCAGATACAGGCCGCCGTCCGGCGCGAGGCCGCCCAGCAGGATATCGGAGAACTGTTGCGGAGACTGCGATGCGGCCGACGCTGCGGCGCGGGTAGACACATATTGCATAGATGAGAAAGTCCGGTTGGCGTGCGAAATCGAGCGCCTATTATAGTGCGGCTCGGCCTTTGCTGTTATATCGCATTGTTTTATGTATATTTCGAATAAGGGCGCGACAGGTGGTTTTACCAAAAAAGCAATCTGGTATGATTGTCATTTCCGCACTCTCGTACTCCCATGAAACCGCAAAAGATCCTGCTCCTCAGCGTGTCGGCCGGCGCCGGCCACATGCGCGCCGCCGAGGCGATCCGCGCCCATGCCGGCGACAGCGTGCAAGCCATCCATCTGGACGTGATGGATTACGTCAGCGCCGGCTTCCGCAAGCTCTACACCGACTTCTACATCACGCTGGTGAACAAGCTGCCCGCGCTGTGGGGCTATCTGTACCAGGCCACGCATGACGCGCCGGCACGCAGTTCCATGCAGCGGCTGCGGCGCGGCGTGGAGCGGCTCAACACGCGCGCACTGATGAAGGAAATCGGCGCCTTCCAGCCCGACGCCATCATCTGCACCCACTTCCTGCCAGCCGAGCTGCTGTCGCGCGCCATTGCCAAGGGCGAGCTGCATTGCCCGGTGTGGGTGCAAGTGACCGACTTCGACCTGCACCGGCTGTGGATACAAGACAACATGGCGGGCTACTTTGCCGCCAATGACGAGGTGGCGTTCCGCATGCGCGCCGCAGGTGTGTCCGCCGCGCGCGTGCACCAGACGGGCATCCCCATCATGCCGGCGTTCGGCCAGCCGCTGCCGCGCGCGGCCTGCGCGGCAGCGTTCGGGCTGGACCCGGCGCGCCCCACCTTGCTGATGATGGGCGGCGGCGCCGGCCTGGGCAGCCTGGACACCGTGGCCGCGCGCCTGCTCGCATTGGAGGGCGACTTCCAGCTGATCGTGCTGGCGGGTAAAAACGCGCAGGCGCTGACGGCCCTGCAGCAGCTGGCTCTGCGCCATCCGGGCCGGCTGCTGGCGCAAGGCTTCACCAGCCAGGTGGAGCGCCTGATGGCATGCGCGGACCTGGTGATCACCAAGCCGGGCGGGCTGACCACGTCCGAGTGCCTGGCCATGGGTCTGCCAATGATCGTCAACTCGCCCATCCCCGGCCAGGAGGAACGCAACGCCGACTTCCTGCTCGAGCAAGGTGTGGCGCTGAAGGCCTTCGATCCCGTAACGCTGGAGTACCGCGTGCAACTGCTGCTGCGCGATCCGGCGCGCCTGGCGGAAATGGCCGGGAAGGCGCGCGCGCTGGGCAGGCCCGACGCGGCCCGCCGGGTGCTGGAGCGCGTACTCGCTCAACCGGAAGCGCCGCGGCAGTTCGCCAGCGCGCGTGCGGCATGAAGGCGCCGTCCGCCATGGCCTGCGCCGCGTTGCTTGCAGCCCTCATGACTGCCACCGCAGCAGCGACAGCGACGGCTGCTTCGCCGGCTAAGCCCGCGCAAGTTGAGGCAGTGACCGCGCGCAACCAGGACTGGGCCACCCTGATCCACGAGCCCGGCAACCTGTACAGCGTGACGCCGACTTTGTTCCGCAGCGCGCTGCTGCGGCCGGACGACGTCAAGCGGCTGCAGGCCCTGGGCATCAAGACCGTGGTCAGCCTGCGCGCCTTCCACAATGACAAGAAAGTCCTGCGCGGCAGCGGCATCAAGCCGGTCAGTGTGCCGATCAACACCTGGGACATCAGCGACGGCAAGATCATCCAGGCGCTGCGCGCCATCCGCGCGGCCGAGCAGCACGGGCCGGTGCTGCTGCACTGCCAGCACGGCGCCGACCGCACCGGCCTGGTGACGGCCATGTACCGCATCCTGTACCAGCAGCGCAGCAAGGAAGACGCGCTGCGGGAAATGAAGGAAGGCGGCTACGGCTACCATTCGGTCTGGAAAAATATTGAATCGTACCTGCGCAAGGTGGATGTGGAAGCTATCCGCGCAGGCGTGGAAAGGGAACTGTGATGCAGCGCACCACCCTGCTGGCACTGCCCGCCGCCCTGCTGTGCCTGGGCGCCGGTGCGGCCGAGGCGATCGACCCGGCCAGGCTGTCCGAGAAGGAAGTCACACTGCACGAAGTGCACTCGAAGGCTGAGCCGAAAGGCAAGGCCTTCGTCGCGGCCACCATCATCGGCGCACCCATGTCCAGGCTGTGCGCCATCATCCAGGACTACGCCGCCTATCCGGGCTTCATGCCCAGCGTGTCGCACACGGCCCTGTCCAAGGCAGCCAGCGGCAATCCGCTGGTCGATATGACGCTCAAGTTGCCACTTGGAAAAGTTAAGAAATACCGCTTGGAAATGACGCCAACAGTCAGCGCGCAGCAGTGCCGGCTGGCGTGGATCATGGCGCCGTCCGCCGGGTTGAGACCCGAGGAAACCATCGCTGGAACGGACGGCTACTGGCAGCTCTCGCCCGTCGCCGGCGACGGCGCCAGGACCGTGGTGCAGTATTATGTCTACACCGATCCCGGTCCCGTACCGCTGGGCGCTGGCTGGATCGTGGACAGCATGAGCAAGGACAGCCTGCCCAAAACGCTGGAAGCGCTGCGCGCCAGGGCTGCGCGCTAGGCGCCAGGCAGGCCGGCCCCCTTGCCATCCACGGCGGCGCCCCCACCTGAACCGCTATGAACAAGCGCACGCCTTTGCCTGGCCTTGCCGGGGACTTCCATCCCGCCGTTGCGGCGTGGTTCGGTGCGGCTTTCCCATCCGCCACCGAGGCGCAGCAACGCGCCTGGCCGCAGATCCAGGCCGGCCGGCCCACGCTGGTGGCCGCGCCCACCGGTTCGGGCAAGACCCTGACCGCCTTCCTGGCCGCCATCGACGCGCTGGTGCGCGCCAGCAGCGGCGGCCCGCTGCCGGACGAAACCCGGGTACTGTATGTATCGCCGCTCAAGGCGCTGTCGAACGACATCCGCCTGAATCTGGAGGCGCCGCTGGAAGGCATTGGCGCGCAACTGACGGCCATGGGCATGCCGCCGCACGGCATCCGCGCCGCCGTGCGCACCGGCGACACCACCACCGCCGAGCGCAACGCCATGCGGCGGCGCGCGCCGCACATCCTCGTCACCACGCCCGAGTCGCTGTACGTGCTGCTGGGTTCCGACAGCGGACGCGCCATGCTGTCGACCGTGCGCACCGTGATCGTGGATGAGATCCACGCCGTGGCGGGCAGCAAGCGCGGCAGCCACCTCACGCTCAGCCTGGAGCGGCTGGATGCGCTGTGCGCGCTGAATGCACCGGACGGGCAACGTCCGGTGCGGGTGGGCCTGTCGGCCACCCAAAAGCCCTTGTCCGCAGTGGCCGATTTCCTGGTCGGCGGCGGCGGCGACCATGCATGCGCCGTGGTGGACGTGGGGCACGTGCGTGCGCGCGACCTGGCGCTGGAACTGCCGCCGGTTCCGCTTGACGCAGTGCTGCCGAACGAAGTGTGGGAGCGTGTCTACGACCGCATGGCCGAGCTGGTGGTACTGCACCGGACCACACTCATTTTTGTCAATACGCGGCGCCTGTCGGAGCGCATCGCGCGCCACCTGGGAGACCGGCTGGGCGCCGGGCACGTGGCCGCGCACCACGGCAGCCTGGCCAAGGAATACCGGCTGGCGGCCGAGCAGCGGCTCAAGAAGGGCGAGCTGCAGGTGCTGATCGCCACCGCGTCCCTGGAGCTGGGCATCGACATCGGCGACGTGGACCTGGTGTGCCAGGTGGGCTCGCCCCGCAATATCGCCTCCCTGCTGCAGCGCGTGGGCCGCTCGGGCCACCACGTGGGCGGCATGCCCAAGGGGCGCCTGTTTCCCACCTCACGGGACGACCTGATCGAGTGTGCCGCGCTGCTGGACTGCGTGCGGCGCGGCGAGCTGGATGCGTTGCGCATACCGTCGGCGCCGCTGGACGTGCTGGCGCAACAGATCGTAGCCGAAGTGGCGTGCCGCGAATGGAGCGAGGACGAGCTGTTCGAGCTGGTGCGCCGTGCGCAGCCCTACGCGCAGCTGGGGCGGGCGCGCTACGACCAGGTGCTGCGCATGCTGGCCGAAGGCTACACGACGCGCAACGGCGTACGGGGCTCCTACCTGCACCGCGACGCGGCCAGCCGTTCGCTGCGCGGACGGCGCGGCGGCAAGCTGGCCGCCGTCACGTCGGGCGGCACCATCCCGGACAATGCCGACTATACGGTACTGCTGGAGCCACAGGGGCAGTCGGTGGGCACGGTGAACGAGGACTTCGCCGTGGAAAGCCTGGCGGGAGACGTCTTCCAGCTCGGCAACACGTCCTACCGTATCATGAAGGTCGAGGCAGGCAAGGTGCGGGTGGAGGACGCGCACGGCGCAGCGCCCAACATTCCGTTCTGGCTGGGCGAGGCGCCCGGACGCAGCGATGAACTGTCCGCCGGCGTGGCGCGCCTGCGCAGCGAGATCGAGCGGGAGTTGGCTGCGGCCGCCAGCGGCGGCGGTGAGGCAGCGCTGGACCGCGCCGTGGCCTGGCTGGAAGAGCATCTCGGCATGCACGACGCAGCCGCGCGCCAGATCGTCGACTACCTGGCCGTGGCGCGCGCCGCCCTGGGCGCCCTGCCGACGCAGAATACGCTGGTGATGGAACGCTTCTTCGACGAATCCGGTGGCATGCAGCTGGTGATCCACGCGCCTTACGGCAGCCGCATCAACCGCGCCTGGGGCCTGGCGCTGCGCAAGCGCTTCTGCCGCACCTTCAACTTCGAACTGCAGGCCGCCGCCACCGAAGACGCCATCATCCTCTCTCTATCGACCAGCCACAGCTTCCCGCTGGACGAAGTATGGCGCTACCTGCGCTCCAGCAGCGCCGAGCAGATCCTGGTACAAGCCCTGCTGGACGCCCCGCTCTTTAACGTGCGCTGGCGCTGGAACGCCACCACCGCCCTGGCCCTGCCACGCTTCACCGGTGGCCGCAAGGTCGCGCCGCAACTGCAGCGCATGAAAAGCGACGACCTGCTGGCGTCGGTGTTTCCGGACCAGGCGGCGTGCCTGGAAAACATCGTGGGCGAACGCGAACTGCCCAGCCATCCCCTGGTGGACCAGACGCTCGATGACTGCCTGCATGACGCCATGGACAGCGAAGGCTGGCTGGCGCTGCTGCGCCGCATGGAGGCGGGTCACGTGCGCCTGCTTGCGCGCGACCTGCCCGCGCCTTCCCCGCTGGCCATGGAAATCCTGAACGCCCGCCCCTACGCCTTCCTGGACGATGCACCGCTGGAAGAGCGCCGCACGCAAGCCGTGATCAACCGCCGCTGGACCGATCCCGCCAGTGCCGGCGATCTGGGCGCGCTGGACGCGGACGCCATCGCCGGGGTGGCTGAGGACGCTTGGCCAAACGCGCGCACCGAAGACGAAATGCAGGAAGCACTCGTTGCGCTGGCCTGCCTGACCCACGAAGAGGCGCAGCGGCAGGAGGGCTGGCCGGCATGGCTGGCGGCCCTCGCGCAGCAAGGCCGCGCCACCCGCCTGCGGGGCGGCGGCAGCGGTAGCGCCGGCGATCCCGCAGCCACAGGTGGCGGCGGACCTGATCTGTGGGTCGCCCTCGAACGCCTGGACTGCCTGCAAGCTGTTTATCCCGGCGCCACGGCGGCCCCGGCGCTGACTGTCCCCGATAGCCATCGCGGCAACGGCCCGGACGACTGGACGCGCGACGCCGGGCTGGTCGAGCTACTGCGCGCCCGCCTCACCGGCTTCGGGCCGCAGCCGCTGGCCGCCATCGCAAGCGCACTGGCACTGCCCGAAAGCACCGCCGCCATCGCCCTGGCCCAACTGGAAAGCGAAGGCTACGTCATGCGCGGCCGGTTCACACCCGGCGTGGCGGAGGAAGAATGGTGCGAACGGCACCTGCTGGCGCGCATCCACCGCTACACCATCAGGCGGTTGCGGCGCGAAATCGAGCCTGTCGAGCAGCAGGACTTCATGCGCTTCCTGTTCGACTGGCAGCACCTCACGGACGACACGCAACTGCAAGGCCAGGACGCGCTGCCCGCCGTGCTGGCCCAGCTGGAGGGCTACGAAGCGGCCGCCGGCGCCTGGGAAGCCGACCTGCTGGCGCCGCGCCTGCGCGACTACTCCATCCTGTGGCTGGACGACCTGTGCCGCGCCGGCAAAGTGGTGTGGACCCGCGTCGGCGCGCCGCGCTCAGCAGCGGGCGGTCCGGTGCGCAGCACGCCCATCGTACTGCTGCCGCGCCGCCAGGCCGCGCTGTGGCACGGCTTGAACGGCGCCAGCGAACCGCCCGAGGTGTCGTCCCGCGCCGCCGCCGTGCTGGAACTGCTGCAGCGCCACGGCGCCATGTTCCTGGACGAACTGCAGCAAGACGCGCGCATGCTGCCGGTGGAGCTGGAAAACGCGCTCGGCGAGCTGGTGTCGCTCGGCCTGGTGAACGCCGACAGCTTTGCCGGCATGCGCGCCATGCTGCTGCCCGCATCCAAGCGCGCCAGCAACGACAAGCGCCGCCGCCGGGGCGCCGGCCCTACCATGGAAGAAGCGGGCCGCTGGGCGCTGGTCCGGCGCGACGCCGCAAACACGGCCAGCGCGCTAGCCCCGCCCGCAGCCGGGCTCTCGGCGGTCCGCCCCGCCGGAGCCAGCGCCAGCACCTCCACACCCGGCAAACCTGCCCGCAAGCCGCGCCTGCCACCCGAGACGCTGGAGTACGTCGCCATGATCCTGCTGCGGCGCTATGGCGTGATGTTCTGGCGCTTGCTGGAGCGCGAGGCATCGTGGCTGCCGTCCTGGCGCGAACTGCTGCCGGTTTACCACCGGCTGGAAGCGCGCGGAGAAATCCGTGGCGGGCGCTTCGTGGCGGGCTTCTCCGGCGAACAGTTCGCGCTGCCCGAAGCCATCCCCTTGCTGCGCGAAGTGCGGCGGCGCCAGCACAACGGCAGCCTGGCCTGCATCTCCGGCGTGGACCCGCTCAACCTGTGCGGCACGCTGCAGCCCGGCGACAAGGTGCCCGCCGTGCCGGGCAACCGCATCCTGTTCCGCGATGGACTGCCTGTGGCGACCATCGTTGCCGGCAAGCTCAGCTATCTGTCTCCGCCCGGCGCCGAACGCGAACTGTTGCACGCGCGCCTGGTGGGCAGGCGCTAACGCGATCAACCACGCCCGCCAGCCGCTGTGCCCAAACCCCGCGCAGCAGAAGATCGGCAAGCTTCCCTATGGTCACTACGGTGCCGTCTACCTTCTTGAGCGCGACCGGTTAGGGATCATCCCGAACGTGGAAAACCGGGCGCTGGCGGGAGTCAAGTACGTAAACGTAAGGCCCGGCCAGCACCAGCATTTAATGCTAAAATCCGGCGACGTACTTTGATGTCATTTTTACATTGGAGGCATTCATGCGTCGTCTGCTGCTGGCAATTTCCTTTGTGTGCGGACTGGGCAGCGCTCCAGTGTACGCCACGCCCACTCAAACCAGTTTTGCCGCTGACGGCTATTCCGCCACATGGGACTGCCGCTACCGGTCCGATATGTCGCGCTGCAACCCGGTCAACCCGACGCTGAATGGCAGCACGACGCGCTGGCAGTCGGGTGCCAGCTCCAGCGCTTCGAGCCCCCGGGGCGAAGCATGGTCGCTGGCCACGGCTGACGCGGGCGCGTATTTGCCTATCCTGAAAACCTATGCCGCCAGCAATGCCGACTATGTGCCGGATGCGCCGAACGGCGAGACGTCCATGGCCGACGCCAATATTTGGGGCGTGCAAGGCTACCGCTACTCCGGCGCGACGCCGTTCGAGCTGACAGTGAGCGTAACGCTCGACTCGCAGTTCTCCCCTGCCGTCGCCGGCGCGGGATACAACCATTCGTTCTTCGCGGTGAGCCTGTTCGACGTTGAAGGCTATGCGTTCGACTACAATCAGAATGCGGCGAGCGGCAGCACCTGCCCGATTCTTCGGACGGCAACCGGGCCTGGCTGCGCAAGCTTGCCCGCGATCTTCGCGCGGGACCAGAAGTTCCTCTACGACACAGGCTCCGTCACCACCACGGTTTCATACCTGCTCAATCCCGGCCAGGCCTTCTATGTCGGCGCCTACCTGGATGCGAACGTATGCTGTGGCGGCGTGGTGGACTCGTCGCACACGCTGACCATGCGCTTCAACGACGCCACCATGCTGGACAGCTTTGCAGTAACCATGGTGCCCGAGCCGGGCCAATGGGCGCTGATGCTCTCCGGCCTGGCGCTGCTTGCCGTTGTCAGCAGGCGGCGTGGTTCACGGTGACTACGTGGATGGCGAGGCCGCCCAGCGAGGTTTCCTTGTATTTGACCTGCATGTCGGCGCCGGTCTGGCGCATGGTTTCGATCACGTCGTCCAGGCTGACGAAGTGGGTGCCGTCGCCTTTCAGCGCCAGCGAGGCGGCGGTGATGGCCTTCACCGCGCCCATGCCGTTGCGCTCGATGCAGGGGATCTGCACCAGCCCGCCGATCGGGTCGCAGGTCATGCCGAGGTGGTGCTCGATGCCGATTTCGGCCGCGTTCTCGATCTGCAGATTGGTGCCGCCCAGTGCCGCCACCAGGCCCGCCGCGGCCATCGCGCAAGCCACGCCGACTTCGCCCTGGCAGCCGATTTCGGCGCCCGAAATGGACGCGTTGCGCTTGCACAGCATGCCGATGGCCGCAGCCGTCAGCATGAACTCGCGCACGCCCTTGACCGGATCGCTCGGATGGCAGTCTTCCGCGTAGTAGCGCAGCACTGCCGGGATGATGCCCGCCGCGCCATTGGTGGGCGCCGTGACAACGCGGCCGCCGGCTGCGTTTTCCTCGTTCACCGCCATCGCGTACAAGCTCACCTGGTGCAGCGCGTCGTGCGGCAGCGCGTTGGCGACGTCGCCGCCTCTGGCTTGCAGCCACAGGCCGGCAGCGCGGCGTTTCACGTTCAGGCCGCCCGGCAGCTGGCCGGCGGTTTCCAGCCCGTGCGCGATGCAGTCGCGCATCACGTGCCAGATCCGGTCCACGCCGGCGTTCAGCTCATCTTCCGAAACGCGCATCAGCTCATTGGCGCGCAGCATTTGCGGGATGGTCAGGCCGGTGCGTTTGCCGTGTTCCAGCAGCTGGGCCATGGTGTCGAACGGATATGGCAACTCGACCGCTGGCCGGCCGTCGATGCCGCCGGTCTCGCCCTTTTCGCGAATGAAGCCGCCGCCCACCGAGTAGTAAACTTTGCTCAGCACCGAGCCGTCGGCGCGCTTGAGCGTGAAGCGCATGCCGTTCGGGTGCTCGGGCAGCGTTTCGGCCTTGTGGAACAGCAGGTTCTGCGCGCGCGTAAACGGCACCGCATGGGTGGCGAGCAGCTTCAGCTCCTTGTTCGCTTCGGCCGCAGCGAGCATGGCGTCCACTTGCGTGGGGTCGACATGCTGCGGCGTTTCGCCCATCAGGCCCAGGATCACCGCCTTGTCGGTGGCGTGGCCGACACCGGTCAGCGCCAGCGAGCCGTACAGGGCAGCTTCCACCTCTACCACGTCATCCAGCGGACCGGCGTCGACCAGGAAACGGCGCGCCGCCACCATCGGTCCCACGGTGTGGGAACTGGATGGCCCGATGCCGATTTTAAACAGGTCGAAAACGCTCATGTCCATTGGATGTCTCTTTATAGTAGTTAGCGGGTAGCTATTCAGGCGGCCTGGCCCAGGCTGACGTCGATGTTCGCCAGCATGTCCTTGACCATCTCTTCGGTGCCGACCTTGGCTCGCCAGCCCCAGTCGGCGGTCGCGTGGCAGTCGTCCAGACTGTGCGGCCAGGTATCGGCAATCGCCTGGCGGCTGTCCGGCTTGTATTCGATCCTGAACCCCGGCACGGAGCGGGTAATCGCCTCGGCCAGCTGCGCGGGATTGAACGACACGCCGGCCACATTATATGAGGAACGGACTTTAATTTGTGACGCAGGTGCCTCCATCAATTCCACAGTTGCGCGGATGGCGTCGGGCATGTAGATCATCGGCAGCGTGGTCTGCGGGCCGAGGAAGCACTCGTAGGTCTCGCCGCGCAGCGCCGCGTGGAAAATGGCGATGGCGTAGTCGGTGGTGCCGCCGCCCGGAGGCGACTTGTAGCTGATGATGCCGGGGTAGCGGATGCTGCGCACGTCCACGCCGTATTTCAGGAAGTAGTACTCGCACAGGCGCTCGCCGGCCAGCTTGCTGATGCCGTAGATGGTGGTCGGGTCCATGATGGTCAGCTGCGGCGTGTCGTGCGACGGCGTGTTGGGGCCGAAGGCGGCGATCGACGATGGCCAGAACACGCGCAGCGGCTTGCCCTCGGCGCCGCGCACCCGCGCAACTTCCAGGATGTTGAGCAGGCCGTCCATGTTCAGGGTCCAGGCCTTCAGCGGGGCCGCCTCGCCGGTGGCCGACAGCATGGCCGCCAGCTGGTACACCTGGGTGATGTTTTCGGAAGCCACCAGGGTTGCCAGTGCGTCCTTGTCCAACACGTTCAGCACCTGGTAGCGCGCTGCGTTGTAGACATTTTTGGCGCCGATGTCGGTGGCGATGACGTTTTGGGCGCCATGTTTCTGCGCCAGCGCGTCCACCAGTTCACTGCCGATCTGGCCGTTTGCGCCAATTACTAAAATGCGTTCCATGCTGTGCTTTCTGTTCTCTGAGTTAGTTCTTCAGCAAGCCGAGTTCCCGGCCTGCCTGCTCGAATGCTGCCAGTACCGTGTCCAGTTGCGCGCGGGTGTGGGCGGCGGACAGCTGCACACGGACGCGGGCCTGGCCCATCGGTACTACGGGGTAGAAGAAGCCGCTGAGCAAAACGCCCAGCTCGTACATTCGTGCAGCGAACTTCTGCGCTACGGGCGCTTCGAACAGCATCACCGGCACCACCGGGTGGGTGCCCGGCTTGATGGTGAAGCCGATGCGCTCGATCTCCTTGCGGAAGTAGGCGGTGTTCTCGTGCAGGCGGTCACGCAGCTCGGTGGAGGCGGACAGGCGCTTGAGCACGGCCAGCGAGGCGCCGGCGATCGAGGGCGCCAGGGTATTGGAGAACAGATAAGGGCGCGACTTCTGGCGCAGCGTGTCGATCACTTCCTTGCGGCCGGAGGTGAAGCCGCCCATGGCGCCGCCCAGGGCCTTGCCCAGGGTGCCGGTGATGATGTCGATCTTGCCCAGCACATTGTGATGCTCGTGGGTGCCGCGCCCGGTCTTGCCCATGAAACCGGAAGCGTGGCATTCGTCGATCAACACCAGCGCGCCGTATTTCTCGGCCAGCTCCACGATCTTGTCCAGCTGGGCGATGGTGCCGTCCATGGAGAACACGCCGTCGGTGACGATGATCTTGTTGCGCTTGCCGGCGGCGTCCTGCAGCTGCTTTTCCAGGTCGGCCATGTCGTTGTGGGCGTAGCGGAAGCGCGCGGCCTTGCACAGGCGGATGCCGTCAATGATGGAGGCGTGGTTCAGCGCGTCCGAAATGATGGCGTCGTTCTCGTCGAACAGCGGCTCGAACACGCCGCCGTTGGCGTCGAAGGCGGCTGCGTACAGGATGGTGTCTTCGGTGCCCAGGAAGGCGGAAATGGCCTGTTCCAGTTGCTTGTGCACGGTTTGCGTGCCGCAAATGAAGCGCACCGACGACAGGCCGTAGCCGTATTTCTCGGTCGCTTCGATGGAAGCCTGGGCCACCCACTCTTCGCCGGACAGGCCCAGGTAGTTATTGGCGCACATATTGATGAGCGTGCGGCCGTCCTGCGCCACCACTTCCGATCCCTGGCGGGAAGCGATCACGCGCTCCGGCTTGTACAGGCCCTGTTCGCGCAGGGTATCCAGATTCTGCTGCAGGCCGGTGTAGAAGGCGTTTTTCGCTTGCTCGCTCATGATCTTCCTCTTTTGGTGGTGTGGGGTTATGCTGTGGGTTGAGTGGAGTTTACTCCAATTTTTTCACCGCACTCCTGAAATCCGTTATTTCGAACTCAAGTTCAATATAATGGATATTACCGAAGGCCAGTGAACTTTGCAACATATAAAAGAATGAAAACCGCATGAGCGCATCCGTCCCAAACAACGCCCCGCCGGAAGTCGGCGCCGCCCTGCAACGCCTGCGCCTGGCGCGCGGGCTGACGCTGGAAGACCTGTCGCGCATCGCGGGGGTATCGAAGTCCATGCTGTCGCAGATCGAGCGCGAGAAGGCCAACCCCACTATCGCCATTACGTGGCGGCTGGCCAATGCGCTGGGCGTGGCCATCGGCGAACTGCTGTCCGAGTCGGGCAAGAGTGTGGAAACGATCAGGGTGCTGGACGCCCACGAGACGCCCACGCTGCCCGGCGCCCACGCCGGCTACACGATGCGCATCCTGGGCCCGATGGAACTGGCAGGCAAGTATGAGTGGTACGAACTGACGCTGGCGACCGGCGGGGAACTGGTATCGCAGGCGCACGACCCAGGCACCACCGAGCACCTGACGGTGCTGCACGGGGCGATGGAACTGGAAGTGGGCGGCAGCAAGAAGAAGGTCAAGATGGGAGGCACCGCCCGCTACCCGGGCGACCTCGATCATGCCATCCGCAATGCGGGCAAGACCGAGGCCAAGGCGATTCTGGTGGTGATCCACCGCTAAGCGGCGCCGGGCTGAGCAGGGCTACACAGGACGCGGCGCCGGGGGCCATTTACAACGGAAAATCGACGGTACGGCGCTCGCGGTGACTGGCTTGGGCTGCCTCGATTACGCGCACCACGTTGAGCGCATCCGCCGCCGCCACCGGGACCGGCAGGCCGGCGTTGATCGCCCGCCCCATGCCGGCGTAGTAACTTTCGTAGCTGCCGGCCAGCGTGGGCAAGCGTTCGGCCACCGGGACGCCGGCGGCCATCACGGTCACCGTGGCGTAGTGAGCGCCTTCGTCGCCGCCCCAGCCCTTGTCACCCGGCCTGGCGCCATGCTTCAAGGCGGTTTCCTGCCCGTCTATGCCGTATTTTGAGAAGCTGCCTTGCGTGCCGTGTACCTCGTAGCGCGGACCGGGCGCGCACACCTGCATGCCGGCACGCAGCACCGCCTTGCAATGGCCGTAGTCCATCGTAAGGTGGAAATAGTCCTCCACCAGCGCGCCCGCGCGCTGCACGGACAGGTCCGCCGTCACTGCGCGCGGCATGCCAAACAGCTGAAGCGCCTGGTCTATCAGATGGGAGCCCAGGTCCCACAGGATGCCAGCGCCCGGTTGCTGCTCCTCTTTCCAGCGCGTCTTCACCTGCGGAGCATAACGGTCGAAATGGGCGAAGTAGGAGTGCACCTGTCCCAGCCGGCCGGATTCGATGCAGTTGCGCAGCGTAAGAAAGTCGTTGTCCCAGCGGCGGTTGTGAAAGGCGCTGAGAAGCAGGCCTTTCCCGTTCGCCAGCGCGACCAGGGCTTCGCCCTGCTCCGACGACACCACGAAGGGCTTGTCGATCACCACATGCTTGCCGGCTTCCAGCGCGGCGCGCGCCAGCGCATAGTGGCTGGCGTTGGGTGTGGCGACGACGATCAGGCCGATGTGCGGGTCGGCCAGCATGGCCTGCGGCCCGGCGTCCAGGACCACGCCCGGATAGCTGCACCGCACCTCGTCCGCGTCGGCGCTGCTGCTGGAAATGCGCGCCAGCCTCAGGCCCGACGAAGCGGCGGCGGCGATCAGCGGCGCGTGGAACACTTTGCCGGCGAGGCCATATCCGATCAGGCCTACGGAGCATGCTAGCATGGCTTGCCTTTCTGTTCATGTTGATCTATCGCACACCCCGCAACTATAGCCTATCGGA
The DNA here is from genome assembly GCF_059704565.1 of Massilia sp. NBRC 108631. Lineage (NCBI taxonomy): Bacteria > Pseudomonadati > Pseudomonadota > Betaproteobacteria > Burkholderiales > Oxalobacteraceae > Massilia > Massilia sp. NBRC 108631. Next base: position 33,559 of record NZ_BAAKJE010000133.1, on the reverse strand, counting down.
ACGGAGGCTTACCAGTTCGCCTCGCGCTCCGGGGTGGATGTGATGCGGTGCACCGACAGGTCGGCGCCCTGGAATTCCTGTTCGGGGTCGAGCCGCAGGCCGAGGGTGGCTTTCAGCAGGCCGTAGATGACGTAGCCCGACACACCGGCGATGGCCACGCCCAGTGCGGTGCCGGTCAGCTGCGAGACGAAGGACACGCCGCCCATGCCGCCCAGCCCCTTCAGGCCGAAGATGCCGGCCGCGATGCCGCCCCAGGCGCCGCACAGGCCGTGCAGCGGCCACACGCCCAGCACGTCGTCGATCTTCCATTTGTTCTGCGCCAGAGTAAACATCCACACGAACACGGCGCCGGCGATGCCGCCGGTGACCAGCGCGCCCAGCGGGTGCATCAGGTCGGAGCCGGCGCATACCGCCACCAGCCCGGCCAGCGGGCCGTTGTAGGCGAAGCCGGGGTCGTTCTTGCCCATCAGGACCGCGACCAGGGTGCCGCCCACCATGGCCATCAGCGAATTCACCGCCACCAGGCCGTTCATCTTGTCGAGCGCCTGCGCGCTCATCACGTTAAAGCCGAACCAGCCCACGGTGAGTATCCATGCGCCCAGGGCCAGGAAGGGGATAGACGACGGCGGATGCGCCGCGATGGCGCCGTTCTTCATGTAGCGTCCGCGCCGCGCACCCAGCAGCAGCACAGCCGGCAGCGCGATCCAGCCGCCCATGGCGTGCACCACCACCGAACCGGCGAAGTCGTGGAACTCCGCACCAAAGCTGTGCAGCAGCCATTGCTGGAAGCCGAAGCGCTGGTTCCAGACCATGCCTTCAAAGAAGGGATAGACAAAGCCGACCAGCAGCGCGGTGGCGATCAGCTGCGGATTGAAGCGCGCCCGTTCGGCGATGCCGCCGGAGATGATGGCAGGAATGGCGGCGGCAAAGGTGAGCAGGAAGAAGAACTTCACCAGCTCGTAACCGTTCCTGGCCGCCAGCACCTCGGCGCTGGCGAAGAAGTCCACGCCATAGGCGATGCCGTAGCCGATGAAAAAATAGGCGATGGTGGACACGGCGAAATCGACCAGAATCTTCACCAGGGCGTTGACCTGGTTCTTCTTGCGCACCGTGCCCAGTTCCAGGAAGGCAAAACCCGCGTGCATTGCCAAAATCATGATGGCGCCGAGCAGGATAAACAGCGCGTCTGCACCAGAATTGTTACCAGCCATACCAGCCACTCCCCAAAAGAATGCAAAGTCAAATAAAGAATGTTCTTATAAGCAAATTTCGTACCAATTTGGTGCGAATTGCTAAGCGCTTGATTTGACTGGGTTTGGGCAATGCCAGCGACGCCGCGCGACGGTGCGTTCGCACCATTGCGGGGCGCCAGCTTGGTGCGCAGATGGTCAGATCGGCGCGCCGGGCGGGACGGACGGCATGGCGCGCAGCTTCACGCTGCGCGGGTCGGCCAGGTAGGCGCGCACCAGGTCGGCAGCCTGCTTGCGGCTGGCCGCCGTGGCGCCCTGCCCCGGATTTTTCGCCAGCCACGCGGCAAACTCGCTCGCCACGCCGCGCAACTCGGCCTGCACGACCGCATGCAGCTTGCCGCCGTCGAGCAAGTTCAGCGTGGCGTCCAGCAGCACCCAGTTGGCGGCTGTCTGCACCGCCTCGCCCCCCACCACGGACGCCGGGATGGGTTCGCGTTTCCAGGTGCGCTGCAGCAGCAGGTTCAAGGTCTCCGCCGCGCCGGGCTGCTGCGCGTCGCGCGCGTGCTGCCAGGACAGGCGGTTCAGGCGCGCCGGGTCCAGCAGGAAGCCGGCACTGTGCGCAGCCCCGGCCTCCGCCGCCGACAACGCGTCGAACACACTGTCCATGCGGCCCTGGAAGTACTCGCGGCTGCGCTCATAGCCTTGCGCCGGCGGCGTGAGCGCGTCCAGCACCTTGGCCGGCAGCGCCAGGTATTCGGCGCGCAAGGTGTCGGCCAGCCGGGCCAGCGCCTGGCGCTGGGTTGCAGCGGGAACGGTGCGCACCCCGCCCTTTGCCAGCCCGGCCTTCACGTCGCCGCTGGTGGCGTATTCAAAGTCGCCGCCACCGATCAGGCGCGCCAGCGCTTCGCCCTGGTAGCGCTGCAGCAGATACACCGGCACCAGGCGCGCTTCCAGTTCGCCGGCCTGGCGCTCGTCCGGCAGCACGTCGAAGGAAAAGCGCTCCAGCGCGCGGCGGCGCACGGCGGTCAGGTTGTCCCAGGTCTTGATGGAGTCGGGGCCGAAGTCCCACAGCAGGCCTTGCGGATGGACGGAGCCGGCCGAGCGGGCGTCGCTGTCGCCGCTGTACTCCAGGCCGGCGGCACGCGCTTCGGCGCGCAGTTTGGCCAGCGCCGCCTGCTCGTCGCCGGGGAACTGGCCGTAGACGTGCTTGACCACGTAGTCGTCCCACGGGCCGAGGCCGGCGCCATAGGCGTCCTGCAAGTCGATCTCGCCCTGCGCATTGATCTTCAGGACCGGATGGGGATAGTCCATCACCGAGCCGTTGCCGTGGCGGCTGGCGGCAAAGTTGTGGGCGAAGCCCAGCGTATGGCCAACCTCGTGTGCGGACAGCTGGCGCAGGCGCGCCAGGGCCATGGCTTCGGCCAGTTTCTGTTTGTCCGGGGCGGCGTCCTTGCCGTACGGCGCCAGCAGGCTCTCGGCGATCAGGATGTCCTGCCGCACGCGTTGCGAGCCGAGGTTGACGGCGCCACGAATGATTTCGCCGGTGCGCGGATCGGCCAGCGCATTGCCATAGGACCAGCCGCGCGTGGCGCGGTGGGTCCAGGTGATGACGTTGTAGCGCACGTCCATGGCGTCCGCACCTTCGGGCAGCAGTTCCACGCGGTAGGCATCCTTGAAGCCGGCCTTCTCGAAGGCGCTGGCCCACCAGCGCGCGCCGTCCAGCAAGGCGCTGCGCACCGGCTCAGGTGCGCCACGGTCGACGTAGAAGACGATGGGCTTGTTCACCGGACTGGGCAGGCCTGCGGCCGCCGCGGCGGCATCGGACTTCTCCAGGCGGTGGCGTACCTGCCAGCGCACGTCCAGGCTCTTGGCCAGCGGCGTGGCGAAGTCGGAATAGCCGGTGTCGAATCCGCCGGATGCGGGATGGTAGGGGCGCGGCTGGTAGCGTGACACGGCGCCGGGACCGGTGTCCGGCAGGCGCACCAGGCTGATGTGCTGGCGCATGGACAGGCTGGCCGGGTCGGCCGCCACCTGCTTGACGAAGTCACCCTGGCCCGGCCCCTGGAAGGTCAGCAATGCTTCAAGCTCCGTATTGTCGGGGAAGCTCCTGGCCAGGTCCGGCAGCACCGCGCTGCGCTTGGGGTCCACGCTGTAGGCGCCTTGCCTGGCGGCGGCGATGCGGCCCGCCACGCCGTGCTGGTCGGCCAGCAGGAAGCTGGAGAAGTCCACCAGGTGCTTGCCGCCGTCGCTGGCCAGGATGTCGCCGGCCCACAGCACGGCGCCGGCGAACGATTCGGCCACCGCAGCGCGCTCGCCGGCGTCGCGCGAGTTGGCCACGAAGCGGGTGTTGTCCTGCACAAGGAACAGGCGGGCGCCGTGCTTCTGGAAACGCACCACTTTCACCTCGCCCGGCTGGCCACGGTCCAGGCCCACGTCGTTCGAGCCCAGCGCGTACGGCAGGGAGCTGACCAGCAGGAAGGGCTGCTCGAGCGCGGCCACGGACAGCAGCACCCTGCCCTTGTCGCTGTCGCGCCAGAGGTCGATGAAGCCGGGCTGCGCTTGCAGGCCCCTGGTGTGGTCGGAGGCCGTCCCGGGGGGCTCGGCGGCGAGGACGGGCATGGCGCTAAGCAGCGAGGTGGCGAACAGCGTAGCAAGGAGCGTGGCGGGCTTGGTCATGGGCATGGTCGATGGATGGTAAAACGCGCCCCGGAGGGCGCGTGTGAATTAAAGCCGGGGGCCGGCCGGCAAGGCGGTTGCAACCCGCCCTGCCGGGCCGTATTACTGGCTGCCGCCCGAGACCGGCGCTGCTGGCGCGTCCATCTGCAGGGCGCGGGTCAGGAAGCCCCAGCGGTCGGCCACTTCTTCAATCTGTTTCGCGGTCGGCTTGCCGGCGCCGTGGCCGGCTTTGGTATCGATGCGGATCAGGATCGGGTTGGCGCCGGCTTGCGCGGCTTGCGCTGCGGCGGCGAACTTGAAGCTGTGCGCCGGCACCACGCGGTCGTCATGATCGGCCGTGGTGACCATGGTGGCCGGATAGCAGCTGCCGGCCTTCAGGTTGTGCAGCGGCGAGTACTTGACCAGCGCCTTGAACTCTTCCGGGTTGTCCGACGAACCGTAGTCCGAGGTCCAGGCCCAGCCGATGGTGAACTTCTGGAAGCGCAGCATGTCCATCACGCCCACGGCCGGAATGGCAGCGGCGAACAGGTCGGGACGCTGCGTCATGGCTGCGCCCACCAGCAGGCCGCCGTTGCTGCCGCCGCCGATCGACAGCTTGGCAGGCGAAGTGACCTTGTTGGCCACCAGCCATTCGGCCGCGCCGATGAAGTCGTCGAACACGTTCTGCTTCTGCAGCTTGGTGCCGGCCTTGTGCCAGGCTTCGCCGTACTCGCCGCCGCCGCGCAGGTTGGCCAGCACGTACACGCCGCCCATTTCCAGCCACGCCAGGTTGGCCACCGAGAACGACGGCGTCATCGAGGCGTTGAAGCCGCCGTAGCCGTACAAATAGGTCGGGTTGCTGCCGTCCAGCTTGATGCCCTTCTTGGCCACGATGAACATCGGCACCTTGGTGCCGTCGCGGCTGGTGAAGAACTGCTGGCGGGTTTCGTACGCTGCCGGGTCGAAGTCCACTTTCGGCTGGCGGTAAACGCTGCTCTTGCCGGTCTTCATGTCGTAGCGGTAGATGGTGGACGGCGTGGTGAAGCTGGTGTAGGCGTAGAAGGTTTCGCTGTCCTTGGCCTTGCCGTTGAAGCCGGCCGCCGAGCCGATGCCCGGCAGGTCCAGCGTGCGCACCGGCTTGCCCTTCAGGTCGAAGATCTTGACGGCGCTGTGCGCGTCGGTCAGGTAGTTCAGCACCAGTTGCTTGTTGATGATGTTGGCGGAGGTCAGCGTTTCGGCAGCTTCGGGCACCAGCTCTTTCCACTGGTCCGGCGCCGGCTTGCGGATGTCGATCGCGATGATGCGCGACTTCGGCGCGTTTTTGTCGGTGCGGAAGTAGAACAGCGGGCCTTCGTTGGCGATGAAGTCGTAGGAGGCGTCGAACTGCTCCAGCAGGCCGACCACTTTGGCGTCCTTCTTGCTCAGGTCTTTGACGAAGACACGGTTCTTGCGCTCGGTGCCATGGCTGCCGTTGATGATCAGGTAGCGGCCGTCGTCGGTCACCTCGGCGCCAAAGCCCCACTCCTTCTGGTCGGGGCGGTCATACACCAGCACGTCCGCGCTTTGCGGCGTGCCGATCTTGTGGAAGTACAGCTTCTGGAAGTAGTTCACGCCGGCCAGCTTGGTCGCTTCGGTCGGCTCGTCGTAGCGGCTGTAGTAGAAGCCGGAACCGTCGTGGTTCCAGGCAGTGCTGGAGAACTTGACCCACTTGATGTGGTCCTCGGTGTCCTTGCCGCTGTCGATGGCGCGCACCTTGATCTCGTTCCAGTCGGAGCCGGAAGCGGCAGTGCTGTAGGCCAGCAGCTTGCCGTCCGGGCTGACGGCGGCGCCGGCCAGCGCCACGGTGCCGTCGCTGGACAGCGTGTTCGGATCGAGCAGCACGCGCGGCGTGTCGGTCAAGGTCTTCATGGTGTACAGCACGGACTGGTTCTGCAGGCCGTCGTTGCGGCTGTAGAAGTAGCGGCCGCCTTCCTTGTACGGCACGCCGTAGCGTTCGAAGTTCCACAGCTTGGTCAGGCGCGCCTTGATGGCTTCACGCGCCGGAATCTGGCCCAGGTAACCCTGCGTCAGCTTGTTCTGCGCGTCCACCCATTCCTTGGTCTCGGCGCTGTTGGCGTCTTCCAGCCAGCGGTAAGGATCGGCCACCATGGTGCCGTGGTAGTTGTCCTGCTGGTCGACCTTCTTGGTCAGCGGATAGCTGACCGCCGAGCCGTTGCCGGGGCAGGTTTGCGCCAGCGCGGCGCCGCTGAAGGCTGCGGCCAGCGCGAAGATCAGGGAAGCACGTCGTAATTGCATAGGAATTATTCTCGTCCAATGTTGTTCGGGGAAGGCACGGCTATTGCCACGCCGAAATCGATCATAGCGTGGAATGTGACAAATTTGAAATGTTCCAGAGGGCGCTGCGGCGCTTTTTATTCGGCCAGCGCGGCCGGCACGGCGCCGCTGCCGGCCAGTGCGATCGGCGGCCGCCACTGCTCCAGCCAGCCGGCCAGCTGCCCGGCCGGCATGGGGCGGCTCATGAAATAACCTTGCCCCTGGTCGCAGCCCATGCGCGCCAGCAGGCGCCACACGGCTTCGGTCTCGATGCCCTCGGCCACCACCCGCAAGCCCATGTTGTGGCCCAGGTCGATGGTGGAACGCACGATCTTGGTGTCGCCGATGTCGTGCTCCATATTCATGACGAAGGACTTGTCGATCTTCAGCTCGTCCACCGGCAGCCGTTTCAGGTAGGCCAGCGACGAGTAGCCGGTACCGAAGTCGTCGATGGACAGCTCCAGGCCCATGGCATGCAGGCGCTCCAGCGTATTTTGCGCACGCACCGGATCGTCCATGATGGCGCTTTCGGTGATCTCCAGGCAAAACGAGCCGGGCCCCAGCTGGTGCTGCGCCAGCAAGTCGGCGAACTTCACCGGCAGGTCCTGGTCCATCAGGTCGCGCGTGGACAGGTTGACGGAGATTTTCAGCGCGATGCCCTGCTCGGCCAGCTGGCGGCACAGCACGGCCGACTGCTCCATCACCCAGCGCGTCAGCACGCGGATGAAGCCGGTCTGCTCGGCGAAGGGAATGAACTGGTCGGGGAACACATTGCCGCGTTCCGGGTGCACCCAGCGCACCAGCGCCTCGGCGCCCACCGCCTTGCCGGAATCGAGCAGGATCTTCGGTTGCACGAACAGCCGGAACTCGTTGCGCTCGATGGCGTTGCGCAGCTCGGTGAGCAGCGACAGGCTTTGCTCGCTGGACTTGTCGAAGCCGGCGTCGTACACCACGGCGCCGTCGTTGCGCTGTTTGGCGGTGTACATGGCCACCTCGGCCGCGCTCAGGATGGCCTCGGCGCTGTCGCCGTGCAGCGGATAGCCGGCAATGCCCAAGCCGGCGCCGATGTCGACCATCTGGTCTTCCAGCGACAGCGGGGTTTCCAGCGCGGCCAGGATTTCCCGCGCAATCAGCTGCGCCTGTTCCAGCGCGGTATCGGGCAGCAGCACCACGAACTCGTCGCCGCCCAGGCGCGCCACTTGCGCAGACGTGTTGCGGCGGTTGGCCAGTTGCAGCTGCAGCCGCCCCGCCACCTGGCGCAGCAGCGCGTCGCCGAAGCTGTGGCCCATGACGTCGTTAACGTGCTTGAAGCGGTCCAGGTCCATCATCAGCACGAACACCGAGGACTCGCGTTTGCGCGCCTCGGCGAGGGAATCGTTCAGGTGCAGCACGAACTGGGCGCGGTTGGGCAGGCCGGTCAGGGTGTCCCAGTATGCCAGGCGGCGGATTTCCTGCTCGCGCTTGGCAATCCCGTCGCGCATGCTGTCGAACGCCTGCGCCAGCGCGCCGATTTCGTCCTCGCGCTTGAATTCGATCTGGCCCTTGTAGTCGCCGCGCTCGAGGCGTTTGGCGGTGTCGGCCAGCAGCGTCAGCGGCTGCGCGATGCGCTTGGCGGTGAAGACGCTGACGGCGGCCGAGATCAGGATGCCGGCAATGGCCAGGCCCAGCAGCCAGCGCTCCAGCCGTGCATACTCGGAAATCGCTTCATCGATGGAGCGCGCCAGCAGCACGGTAACGGCCTGGCCGGCATCCTCGCCGATCAGCAGCTGGCGCACGCTGTAGCGCGCGTCCTGCACGTCGAGGTCGAACGGGGCGTCCGGGCGCGCCGGCGCCGCGCGCAATTGCTGCACCAGCCCGGAGATGACGGGCACGCCGAACGTGGACGCCACCGGCAGCAAATTGCCCTGGCGGTCGCGCGTGAGGATGGAGGTGTGCAGGCCGCTTACGCTTTGCATCTCGGCCGCCAGCTGGCCGTCGATCGGGAAGGTCATCACGATGTAGCCGATGACGATGGGCGCTTTCACCGGCATCACCACCACCTGGTAGGGATAGCGGTCGACCACGGCAATGCCGTTGGCGCCGTCCGACGCTTCGGCCTGGTCCAGCATGCTCATGACCAGCTTTTCCAGGCCGGCCGACTGCGCCTCGCTGGTGGTGGCGGTAATCTTGCGCTCGGCCGATACCAGCATGGAGGCGGTGGCCTTGATGCGGCGCCCGCTGTTGGCCAGCGCCGACTCGATGGTGGCGCGGTCCGATTCGTCGTTGTTGCCGATGGCGGCCACGAAGGCGGTGTCGCGCGCCAGCAGGCGCGCGCCGAAACGCAGGCTTTGCGCGTTTTGCTCCAGCAGGCGGCGGAACACCTTGGCGCCGTTGTTCAGTTCCACGCCGATGGCGGCGCGCGCGTTGCTGTCGATGCCGCCCTGGATCACCAGCAGCCCCACCACCTGCACTGCGACGATCAGCACCAGGAATAAGGTGGCGATGCGGCTTTCCAGGCTGCGGAATCGGAAGCGCATGCAGGCTCCTACAGCGCGTCGCCGCCGGCGGGCGGCTTCATGGCCAGGCGCAAGCTGGCCGTGCCGTACGCCTCGCCGGCCTTAATCGCCACCGCCTGCTCGGAAGGCTGGCCGCCGGCCATATTGAAATGCCAGACCTTGAGCACGTACTTGCCGGCCGGCGCGTCCACGCGGCCCAGGCCGCTGGCGTCGGCCTTGGCGAAGTACGGCGTGTCCACCACCCGCACGTAGGCCACCATCTTGTCGTGGATATTACAGCCCAGCACCACCACACCGGGCTTGTCGAAAATCTGCGGCGTGGCCGAGGTGCCCGAGTACAGTTTCTGGTCGAACTTGTGTGCCGGCGAGAAGGAATAGATGTGGTGGCGCACCTTGTCGTTGTTCGGGAAATCAATGCGGCTGCCGGTCTGCACCACGGTCACCAGCGGCAAGAATTTAAGGCCCTTCTGCTCGATTTCCGCGCCCTTGGCCGGCTTGGCCTGGCCCTGGCCGGCTTCCGGCTCCAGCCAGGCCACGGCGTCCGGCAGTGGCGCGCCGGCAGTGTCGGCCACATGCACGGCCAGTCCGGAAGCGCCGGCGCCGCCCGCCGTGAGGCACAGGGTAGCGGCGGCTGCCATGCGGTGAATCAGTATGCTCATCGGGAGAGACGCGGCGCGGAATAGAGAAAAACCTATTGTAGCGCCAGCCGCCTGAGGCGTTAAGTAGTTTCCTGAATTCATCACCCTGTCATATTCGATGCCTAATATGGCAGGGTTGCTACTTTCTTGCCTGCCTATCATGAACAATGTGGCCTACCTGCGGCCCGCGCCCGACGACGATGCCTTGCTGCGCATGCAACTGAACGACATCATCGAGCGCCGCCAGCTGAGCGCGCTGCTGCAGCCCATCGCCCGCATGCAGGACGGCGAGATCATCGCCTACGAAGGGCTGATCAGGGGGCCATCCGACAGCCCGCTGCACTCGCCGCTGAACCTGTTCAAGGCGGCGCGCGCCTGCGGCCGCACGGTGGAGGTGGAGCACCTGTGCCGGCGCGTGGTGCTGGAGCGCTTCGCCGAACTGAAGCTGCCGGGCAAGCTGTTCCTCAACGTGAGCCCCGAATGCCTGTTGCTGCAACCCGACGGTACGCGCGGCGAAACCTTGCAATACATACACCAGATCGGCATCAACCCGGACCGCGTGATCATCGAGCTGACAGAGAACCAGCCCACCTACGACTATGAGCTGATGCGCGAAGCGGTGCTGCATTACCGCAACATGGGCTTCCAGATCGCCATCGACGACCTGGGCGAGGGCTTCTCCAGCCTGCGCCTGTGGTCCGAACTGCGGCCCGAGTACGTGAAAATCGACATGCACTTCATCCAGGGCATCAACCAGGACCCGGTGAAGCTGCAGTTCGTGCGCTCGATCCAGGAAATCGCCGACAAGTCGGACACGCTGGTGATCGCCGAAGGCATCGAAACACAGGCCGAACTGCTGGTGCTGCGCGACATCGGCGTGGCCTACGGCCAGGGCTACCACCTGGGACGGCCGCACAGCGCGCCGGCGCGCGCCCTGCCAGCCGAGGTGGCCAAGGCGCTGAGCCGCAATGGCGTGGCGGTGTATCCGCAGCGCAGCGGCGAGAAGCAGGCCGCCACCATTGCCAAGCTGCTGCACGAGGTGGCGGCGGTGGCGCCGTCGCTAAGCAACAACGAAGTCTACGAAATCTTCATGGCCGAGCCCAAGCTGCTGATCATCCCGGTGGTGGACGACGGCGTGCCGCTGGGGCTGATCAGCCGCTTCGACATGATCGACCACTTCGCGCGGCCCTACCAGCGCGAACTGTACGGCAAAAAATCCTGCCGCCAGTTCATGGACCCCAAGCCGCTGATCGCCGACAAGGACACCAGCCTGCAAGACCTGTCCTACCGCATGGTGGAATCGGCCGCGCACCACCTGTTCAACGGCTTCATCATCACCGAGCACGGGCGTTACCTGGGCATGGGCACCGGCCACGACCTAATGCGCGAGATCACGCAGATGCAGATCCATGCGGCGCGCTACGCCAATCCGCTGACCCAGCTGCCGGGCAATGTGCCGATCAACGAGCACATCGACCGCCTGCTCGAGAGCGGCACCCGGTTCTGGGTGTGCTACTGCGACCTGGACCACTTCAAGCCCTTCAACGACGTGTACGGCTACCGGCGCGGCGACGACGTGATCCAGATGACGGGGCGCATCCTGAGCAGCCATTGCGACCCGGACCGCGACTTCATCGGCCACATCGGCGGCGACGATTTCATGCTGCTGTTCCAGAGCGAAGACTGGGAAGCGCGCTGCCGCGCCATCCTGGCCGATTTCGAGGCCGGCGTGCTGGACTACTACAGCCTGGAAGACCGCGAGCGCGGCGGCTATATCAGCGAGGACAGGCAAGGCAAGAAAGTGTTCTACTCAATGATGAGCTTGTCACTTGGCACGATACGGGTGGAGCCGCACCAGTACTATTCGCACCACCAGATCGCCACCCAGGCCTCCGACGCGAAAAAGCAGGCCAAGAAGATCCACGGCAACAGCCTGTTCGTGGACCGCCGCCAACCGGCTTGAAGCCGGCTCAGGCATCCGCTTGCGGACCGTTTGGGCGCCCGCCCTGGCCGGGGACCGGCAGGAATTGCGCCGCCAGCGCCTGCGCGTCGGCCAGTTGCGCCTCGCTCAGCCTGGCGCGCATCTGCTCGCGCTGCACGGCGGCGCTGGCGTTGCCGCTGGCGGCCGCCACCGAGATCCACATATAGGCTTGCACCGGATCGCGCGCCACGCCGCGCCCGCCGTTGTACATGCCGCCCAGGTTGTACTGCGCCAGCGCATGGCCCTGCTCAGCGGCCTGGCGGTAGCAGGCCACGGCCTCCTCGTCGCTGCGCGCCAAGCCCTGGCCGTTGGCGTACATCACGCCCAGGTTGTTCAGGGCGCTGGCGTCGCCCTGCCCGGCCGCCGCCTGGTACCAGGCCACGGCGCGCGCCTCGTCCCGTTGCACGCCCTGGCCGTTGGCGTACATGACGGCGGCGTTGAACTGCGCGTTGGCCACGCCCTGCGCGGCGGCCAGGCAATACCATTCCAGCGCGCGCCCCGCGTCGGCCGCCACGCCGCGCCCCTGCGCATACATGGCGCCCAGGTTGTACTGCGCCAGCGCATGGCCGGACTCGGCGGCGCGGCGGTACCAGATGAACGCTTCCGGCTCGTCGCGGTCCACGCCGAAGCCGTTGGCCAGCAGCACGCCCAGGTTGAATTGCGCATCGACGTCGTCCTGCGCGGCGGCGCGCGCCAGCCAGCAGTACGCGCGGCGCTGGTCGGGCGCCACGCCGCGCCCTTCGGCATAGGCCACGCCGACCTGGCGCTGCGCCGCCGGATGGCCTTGCGCGGCGGCTTGCCGGAACCAGGCCAGCGCGGCCGCGTCGCTGGGCGGCACGCCCTGGCCGCGCCGGTGCATCAGCCCCAGGTTGAGCTGGGCGCCGGCGTCGCCCTGCAGCGCCGCCTTGCGCAGCCAGGCCAGCGCCAGTGCTTCGTTGCGCGGCGCGCCCAGGCCCAGCAGGTAGGCTTCGCCGGTCAGCGCCTGCGCGCTGGCCACGCCCTGCTCCGCGGCACGGCTGAACCAGGCCAGCGCATCGGCCTCGCTGTGCGGCACGCCGCGTCCCTTGCGGTACATCTGGCCCAGGTTCTGCTGGGCCGACGCGTCGCCCTGGTCGGCGGCCTGGCGGAACCAGAACGCGGCTTCCCCGTCGCGGCAGGGCGTGCCGCGCCCGTTGTAATACATGGCGCCGACGTGGTTCTGGGCGAAGGCCAGGCCTTGCAGCGCGGCCAGCCGCATCCAGACGAAAGCGCGTTCCTCGTCGCGGCGCACGCCCTGGCCTTTTTTGTACAGCAATGCCAGGTTGAACTGGGCATAGGGATCGCCGCGCGCGGCCGCATCCCGGTACCAGGTGAAAACAGAGGTGTCGGCTGTGGGATGGCGGTGGTCCATGATGGCCCTTTGCGTCGCGTGTGCCTCAAGCTTAGACAGTCAGGCGGACGCGCGTTTGATCCCGCTCAATCGAAATTGCGAATTGATAGCCTTGTGGAAATACTAACGTTGTGCGCCGGCGTCCGCCTGCTTGAGCAGGTAGGCATGCACTTTGGCGGCGGCCAGTTTGTTGACCGACAGCAGCAGTTCCGGCGCCACGGCGGGCAGGCCGTAAGTGTCGCCCAGGTGGCGGGCAATGTGCAGCAGCACCTGCGCCGCCACTTCCGCGTCGGACTCGGCCCGGTGGGCCGCGCTCTTGAAGCGGATGCCGAGCTGGCCGGAGAGCTGGCCCAGCTTGTAGCTGCCCAGCGCGGGGAACACCCGGCGCGACAGCTTGAGCGAACACACCGTGCCCTGGTGCGCGGGCGCCAGGCCCAGGCGGGCGCTTTCGGCGCGCAGGAATTTCTCGTCGAAACTGGCGTTGTGCGCGGCCAGCGCGTCGGCGCCGATGAACGCCAACAACGCCGGCACCACTTCGTCCACCGGCGGCGCCGTGTCCACCATGCGCTGCGTAATGCCGGTCAGCCCGGTGATGAAGGACGGAATCCGCACCCCGCAATTGATCAGCGAGACGTAACGCTCGGTGATGCGGCCGTCCTCGATGCGCAGCGCCGCCACTTCGGTGATGCGGTCGCCCATGTCGGGCGAGAGCCCGGTGGTCTCGAAGTCGATCATCACGATGGGCTTGCTGTACACCGCCATCACGCGCCCCCGAACTTGCGCACCGCGTCCAGCGCCAGGCCAGCGCCGATGCTGCCGAACAGGTCGCCTTCCACCTTGCGCGCCGCCGGCAGCACCGCGCCGATGCGTTCGCGCAGCGACTGCACGCCGCTGGAGCCGCCGGTGAAGAACACCGTGTCCACCTGCTCCGGCTTGACGCCGGCGTCGGCCAGCATCTTCTGTACGGTTTGCTCGACCGAGCCCACCAGGTGGCCGATGGCGGCATCGAAGCCGCTGCGGCTCAGGTCCAGCGTGACGGCCGGCGACAGGCGGTCCAGCTCCAGCGCCACCTGCTCGGCGCCGGACAACGCGATCTTGCCCTCCTCCACCTTCATCGCCAGCCAGTGGCCGGCGCGCTCGTCGATCAGCTTCTGCAGGCGGCTCAGCTTGTCCTGCTCGCGCGCGTCGCGCACCAGTTCGGACAGCTGGGTCCACATCTTCTTGGTGTAGGCCAGGTTGATGGTGTGCCAGGTGGCCAGGTTGAAGTAGTAGCTCGACGGCACTTCGCTGTTGTTGTTCAGCTGGCTGCCATAGCCCAGCAACGGCATCACGGCCGACAGGCTCAGGTATTTATCGAAATCGGTGCCGCCGATGTGCACGCCGCCGGTGGCCAGGATGTCGTCGCGCCGCTCGGCCTTCCTGGCCAGTTCGGGCGACAGGCGCACCAGCGAAAAGTCCGAAGTGCCGCCGCCGATGTCGGCGATCAGCACCAGCTCTTCGCGCTCGATCTGCGACTCGTAGTCGAAGGCGGCGGCGATGGGCTCGAACTGGAAGGCGATGTCCTTGAAGCCCACCGAACGGGCGATCTCGGCCAGCGTGTCCTCGGCCAGCTGGTCGTTCGCGGCGCTGTCGTCGATGAAGTGCACGGGGCGGCCGAACACGGCCGAGTTGAACTGGCGGCCGGAGGCCAGTTCGGCGCGCTTCTTGACTTCGCCGATGAAGTTGGCCAGCAGCATGCGGAACGGCAACGCGCGTCCGCCCACTTCGGTCTGGCCATCGATCAGGCTGGTGCCCAGCAGGCTTTTCAGCGAGCGCATCAGGCGGCCTTCGTAGCCGGCCAGGTATTCGCCCAGGGCGGCGCGGCCGAAGGTGACTTCCTCGTCCTCGGCGTTATAGAACACCACCGAAGGCAAGGTGGTTTTGCCGTCCTCGAGGGCCAGCATGGTGGGATGGCCGGGACGCACCCAGCCAACCGTGGAATTGGACGTGCCAAAATCGACTCCGCAAGCTATGGCCATGTCTCTCTTCCAGTGTGTTGAAGGGGCGGTAGTCTACCAGAAACGGCCGGGTCCGGCTACCGCCCCGCGGCGTAAGTCTTGCTGCGCCGAAATAGCGACACTTGCTTGCCAAATCAGTGCAAACTATTGCCACAAGGTAAGATCCTGAGCTATCCTCAAGTCACAACTATAAACATGCAACGGCTGGCCTACGAGACAATGAGAACCACAAAAGACGCGCCGGCACCCACTATCGCCGAGCACAAGGCCGCCATTCAGCGGGAAAACCGCCGCGTCACCTCCTACGACGTGGCGCTGGTGGCGGGCGTGTCGCAATCGGCCGTGTCGCGCTGCTTCAAGCCCGGCGCCAGCGTTTCCAAGCATACCTATGCGCGGGTAATGAAAGCGGCCGACGGCCTCGAGTATATTCCCAACGCGGCGGCGCGCAGCCTGATCACGCGGCGCAGCAATATGGTGGCGGTCATCATCTCCAACGCCGCCAATCTGTTCTATCCCGAAGCGCTCTCCGAACTCAGCAAACACGTGGCCCGTGGCGGCAAGCGCGTGCTGCTGTTTACGCTGCACAAGGAAAGCGAGCTGGACCTGGTGCTGAACGACGTCTGGCAATACCAGGTCGACGGCGTGATCGCCGCCGCCACGCTCAGCGAAGCGCAAGTGGCCGAGTTCGAGCGCCGGCGCGTGCCGCTGGTGATATTCAACCGCAACCTGCGCGGCCAGGCCGCCAATACGGTAGCGTGCGACCAGTACGAAGCGGGGCGCGCGCTGGTTTCGCGGCTGGCGGCGGCGGGGCACCGCGTGTTCGGCATGATAGACGGCGCGCAGGACAACGCGGTGGCCAGCGAACGCCGGCGCGGCGCCTGCGAGCGCCTGGCCGAACTGGGCTTGCCGGAGGCCGTCATCGTGCGCGGCAACTTCGACTACGCCAGCGGCAAGCTGGGGCTGCGCGAAATCATCGCCCGCAGCGGCGGCCGGGTGCCAGACGCCGTCATCTGCGGCAGCGACGTGATGGCCATCGGCTGCCTGGACTGCGCGCGCCACGAGTTGGGGCTGGCCGTGCCGGCGCAGCTGTCGGTGGCGGGTTTCGATGCGGTCGAGGCGTCCAACTGGCTCAGCTACAACCTGACCACCTTGCGCCACCCGATGCAGCAAATGACTGCCGCGGCGGCCGAACTGCTCTACAGCCTGATCGACAATCCCGGCGGCGCGGCCGAAAAGCGCATGTTCGCGCCCCAGTTCGTCGAAGGCGCCACCGCGCGGCTCGTCGCCCTGCCCCCTGCCGCCGTCTCGCTCGCGGCCTGAAAACGCTGTTCGGCTGCGCCGGCCTACTCGTGGCCGCGCCTGGTTGCCAGCGCCACCACGGCGGCGCCTGCCGCCACCACCAGCGCATCTTCGATCAAGCCGCTGCGGGTTTGTCCGATGCGCGCCATGGCTTGCTTGCGGACGGACAACGTCAAGTAGGCAAGCGGCACGGCGGTTGCGATGGCGACCGCCGCGCCTGCGCCCTCCCGGCCTTTCGGGGCCAGCGCGGCACCTGCAATTCCGGCGCTCATGACACGCGCAAGCAGCCCCAGGAACACGGTGCGGTCCGGCGCACTCTTCATCTTGTCGCCGGCCAGTTCGCCCAGCCCCATCGCCAACGCACCGGCCTTGACCACCGGCCGATCGAGGAGGACCAGTTCGCCGCTGGTACGGCGGTGCGCCAGGCGCGCTGCAGCGAGAGTCGCCATGGGCGTCATGGAGCGGGCGCTGGCGACAGCGCCCATCAGGGCGGAGGAAAGCAGGCTGGGAATCTTCATCGTTGTACCCCTATGCAAGTGGAATGCTTGAGGTTCAACCATACAGGCAATTGCGCATTCCATCTGTTAGATGGAACATATAAACTCTGGCTTCATGGCGGTTCCAGGAGAATTGACGATGTCCAATCACCCTCTTTTCACGATGCCGTTCGCCAAGGTCTACCCGCTCTATGTCAAGAAGGCGGAACGGAAGAATCGCACCAAAAAGGAAGTCGATCAGATCATTTGCTGGCTGACGGGCTACGACCAGGCCGGGCTGGAGCGGCAAATCGCACAGCAAAACGATGTTGCCGCTTTCTTCGCACAAGCGCCCGCCATGCACCCGCACGCCGCACAGATCAAGGGCGTGGTGTGCGGCATACGTGTGGAACTGATCGACGATACGCTGATGCGCAACATCCGCTATCTGGACAAGCTGATCGACGAGCTGGCGAAGGGAAAGGCGATGGAAAAGATCCTGCGCTAGCTGCGCCGGCGCCGCGCTAGGCGCCCAGCGCCGCCAGCCGCTTGGGCTTGCTCAGGCTGGATAGCGCCTTGTCGTAGGACCACTGCACCAGCTCGGCCAGGTAGTCTTGCGGGAAGTGCTGGACATTGACGATGGTGACCCAGTGGAAGCGGCCCATATAGCGCGCCGGCTTGACGCCGGGCACGCCGGTCAGTTCCAGAAAGCGGTCCGGCAAGGCGCGGAAGCTGAAGCGCCAGCGCTCAGGGTCGCTGGTCTTGAAATAGGCGAACGACTTTTCGCCCACCGCGTACACCAGGATGTTGCTCGGGGCGCCGTGCAAGGTGGCCACGGCGCCGGGAAACTGCGCGCAGTGCGCTTTCAGCTGTTCAACATCCATTCCGGTGCGGCCGCCTTAAGCTTCGGCGACGCGCTTGGCGATATGCGCCAGCGATTCTTCCACCTGGTCCACCAGCACCAGGCACAGGTCGCCCGGCTGCAGGCGGGCCAGCGCCGTGTCGATGGCGATGAACTCGCCGTTGATCTCGTCGACGTAGTTGGTGCGCGGCGCGCCGGCCAGGCCCTGGCGCAACAGCGCGACCACTTCGCCGTCGGCGCGGCCGCGCTGGCACTGGTCCTGGTAGAGCAGCACGTCGTCGAAGGCCTTGCCCAGGATTTCGGTCTGCTGGCGGATGTCTTCGTCGCGGCGGTCGCCGGCGCCGGAGATCACCACCGAACGGCGCTTGGCCGGCAGCGCGTCCACCGCCTGCACCAGTGCCAGCATGGCGTCCGGATTGTGGCCATAGTCGGCGATCACGGTGGCGCCCTTGTACGAGAACATGTTGAAGCGGCCCGGCGCGTTGTCGCTGTCGTTGGCGAAAGTGGCCAGACCCTTGCGGATCGACTCCCAGTCGATGCCGGCGCCCCATGCCGCCGCCACGGCGGCCATCACATTCTCCACCTGGAAACCGATGGCGCCGTTGCGCGTGATCGGCACTTCCGACAGCGCCACCGCTTCGGCGTGCTTGCCTTCGGCGGCGATCAGCTGGCCGTCTTCGATGTAGACCGTGCGGCGGCCCTGCGCCAGGTGGGTGGCGATGACCGGATGCTCGCGGTCGGCGCCAAAGAAGGTCACCTTGCCTTTGCACGACGCCGCCATGCCGGCCACGATGGGGTCCATCGCGTTCAGCACGGCCACGCCGTTCTTGTCCACGTTCTGCACGATGACGCGCTTCAGCACCGCCAGGTCTTCCACGGTGGTGATGTAGTTCAGGCCCAGGTGGTCGCCGGCGCCAATATTGGTCACCACAGCCACCTTGCAGCGATCGAAAGCCAGGCCTTCGCGCAGCACCCCGCCACGCGCGGTTTCAAACACGGCCGCGTCCACGTCCGGGTGCTGCAGCACGTTGCGCGCGCTGCGCGGGCCGGAGCAGTCGCCGCTGTCGGTGCGGCGGCCGTTGATGTAGACGCCGTCGGTATTGGTCATGCCCACGCGCAGGCCGCTGGAAGCCATCAGGTGCGCGATCAGGCGCACGGTGGTGGTCTTGCCGTTGGTGCCGGTGACTGCCACCACGGGAATGCGGCCGTCGTCGCCCTCGGGGAACATGGCCGAGATGATGGCTTCGCCCACCGGACGGCCCTTGCCGTAGGAAGGTGTCAGGTGCATGCGCAGGCCCGGCGCGGCGTTCACTTCCACCACCCCGCCGCCTTGCGCTTCGATCGGCTGCAGCACGCTGTCGCACACCACGTCCACGCCGCAGATGTCGAGGCCGATCATCTGCGCCGCTTCCACCGCGCGCGCCGCCACTTCAGGGTGCACGTCGTCGGTCACGTCGGTGGCCGAACCGCCGGTAGACAGGTTGGCGTTGTTGCGCAGGATCACGCGCTGGCCTTTCGGCGGCACCGAGTCGGCCTCGTAGCCTTGCAGCGCCAGGCGCGCCAGGGCGATGTCATCGAATCGGATCTTGGTCAGCGAGGTGGCGTGGCCGGAGCCGCGGCGCGGGTCCGCGTTCACCAGTTCCACCAGTTCGCGCACCGAGTGCACGCCGTCGCCGACCACGTGCGGCGGGTCGCGGCGCGCGGCGGCGATCAGCTTGTTGCCGATCACCAGCAGGCGGAAATCGTGGCCTGGCAGGAAGCGCTCGACCAGGATGTCGTCGCGGAATTCGCGCGCGGCGGCAAAGGCCTTGAAGACCTGCTCGCGGGTGGTGATGTTGACCGTCACGCCCTTGCCCTGGTTACCGTCCTTCGGCTTGATCACCACCGGCAGGCCGACTTCGTTGGCGGCCTTCCAGGCGTCTTCCTCGTCTTCGGCCGCGCGGCCGTGCGGTACCGGCACGCCGGCCGCGTCCAGCAGTTTCTTGGTCAGTTCCTTGTCCTGCGCGATGGTCTCGGCGATGGCACCGGTGGAATCCAACTCCGCGGCCTGGATGCGGCGCTGGCGCGAGCCCCAGCCGAACATCACCATCGAACCCTTGGTCATGCGCTTGAAGGGGATGTTGCGCACCACGGCGGCGTGCACGATGGCGCCGGTGCTCGGCCCCAGGCGCACGTCCTCGTCCAGGTCGCGCAGCTGCGCCAGCGCGCCGGGCAGGTCGAACGGCGTGTCGTCCAGCGCGGACTTCAGCAGCTGCTCGGCCAGTTCCACCGCCAGGCGGCCCACTTCTTCTTCGGTGTACTCCACCACCATCTGGTAGATGCCGGTTTCCAGCGTCGGCGTGGTGCGGCTGAAGGTCACCGGGCAGCCGGCCTCGGCCTGCAGGGCCAGCGTGGCCAGCTCGAGCACGTGCGCCATCGGAATCGCGTCGTCATGGCCGATCGGCTGCAGCGCAGCGATCCCCGGGAAGCGCGCGCGCAGGCGTACTTCGAAGCCGGGCAGCTTGTCGATGTTCTCTTCATCTGCCGTGCATTTGACGATGGCTTCGACCGCCGTGTGGTGACTCCAAAGATTGGGACCGCGCAGCGCGCGGATGCGAATAACTTCCATTACCTGTGTCCTGTATGTGAACTGGGTGATCTGCTGATCTGTCTACGTGAGCTGAGTGATGTTTCAGTTGGCCTTGAAAGTGCGCAGCGCGGCGGCGATCAGGCCCGGTTCCAGGCCCAGCGCCCAGCCGGCGGCGATGGCGGCCAGCACGGCTTCCTCGTTGCCTTTCTGGCTGGCCGGCATGCAGGACAGCGGCAGCATCGCCACTTCATTGGCGCCGGCCGCCAGCACAAAGCCGGTGGCGCGCATGAACACCGCGCGCTCGCCGTCCTGGCGGTGCTCGACAATGGCTGGCAGCTGCTCGTCCAGGCCGTAGAAAATCACCGCGCCGTCGCACAGCTCGGCCATTTCCACCACTTGCGGCTCGGCGGCGTTCAGCACCGCGGCGCCGTCCGGCAGCACCACATCGACCTGGGTGCGCAGCACGCCGTACATGTCGTCTTCGTCGCCGATGTAGAACTCGGACAGGTCGCCGTGGCCGGCCACGTCGGTGACGATGCCCACCGAGCACTTGTCGTAGGCCAGGCCTTCGGTCAGGATCATGCGGCTGCCGTTGTGGAACACGGCCGCTTCCACGTTACGGTTGAGCAGCAGGCGCTGGCCCGATTCCCAGGCCGTCAACGGGCCGCGCGGCACCTTGCGGCCGTTCAGGTAAATGCCTTCTTCGCAGCTCAGGCCGACCGACTTGCCGCTCACTTCGAGCAGCCAGGCGGTCAGGTTGGCGATCAGCACGCTGTGCCGTTCGCCGGCCACGCCCACCACCGGGATGCGGCCGGTGTCGTCATGCGCGAACAGCTGGTCGACTATGGCGGCGCCCACCGGGCGCGGCTGGCCGCCTTCGGCCGGCTTCAAATGGGCCAGCAGGCCCGGGCTGGCGTTCACTTCGATGACGGCGCCGCCCTGCTGGTCCAGCGGGCGCGAAATGTCCTGCGCCACCAGGTCGATGCCGGCGATGTCCAGGCCGATCACGCGCGCGGCCAGGGTAGCCATGTCGGCGATGTCCGGATGCACCAGATCGGTCACGTCCACCGCCACGTTGCCGTTCGGCTGGATCAGCACCTTGTGGCCGGCGGCCGGCACCGATTCGTGCGTCATGTTCTGGCGCTTGAGCTCGAGGATGATCTCGGCCGACTCGTGCGGCTTGATCAGGCCCAGCGGCGAGCCTTCGGTCTCGCCCCGGCGCGGGTCGATATTGATGTGCAGGTCGCACAGCTGCTTGATGGTGTGCTGGCCGTCGCCCGTCACCCACAGCGACTCGCCCTTGGCGGCCGCGATCAGCTTCTTGCCCACCACCAGCAGGCGGTGCTCGTCGCCGGCAATGAAGCGTTCCACGATCACGCTCTTGCTGCCGCCCTTGCGCGCGGCCAGCTCGTAGGCCGCGTGCACGTCGGCTTCGGTGGTCAGGTTCAGGGTCACGCCGCGGCCGTGGTTGCCGTCGTAGGGTTTGACCACCACGGGCAGGCCGATGTCTTCGGCCGCTTCCCACGCCTCTTCGGCGCTGCGTACCAGCTCGCCTTCCGGCACCGGCACGCCGGCCGAGGCCAGCAGGCTCTTGGTCAGGTCCTTGTCGCTGGCGATGCCTTCGGCAATGGCGCTGGTGGCGTCGGTCTCAGCGGTCCAGATGCGGCGCTGGCGCGCGCCGTGGCCCAGTTGCACCAGGTTGCCGTCGGTCAGGCGGATCGATGGGATCTTGCGGTCGGTGGCGGCGTCGACGATGTTGGCCGTGCTCGGACCCAGGCACAGCGACTCGACCATGTCGGTCAGCTCGGCCACGGTGGCGGCCAGGTCGTAAGGCCGGTCTTCGATGGCGGCCATCAGCAGTTCGCGGCCGGCGGCCAGCGCGGCGCGCCCCACCTGTTCCTGGCGGGTGCGGAAGGCCATCTTGTAGATCACGCCATCCTCGGAGGTCTGGCGCGTCTTGCCGAAGCCGGTACGCATGCCGGCCAGGTTCTGCAGCTCCAGCACCACGTGCTCGAGGATGTGGCCGGCATAGGTGCCGTCCCGCAGGCGTTCGTTGAAGCCGCCGCGCTCGCCCACGCCGCAGCGGTGCTCCACCAGGTGCGGCAGGATAGCCGTCAGGCGCTCGTACAGACCGGGGATTTTGTCAGAGGGGAAATTTTCGAGCTCGCCAATATCCAGCCACGCCTCGATCACCGGGCGGTAGGTCCAGATATTTGGTCCGCGCAAGTGTGTTACACGGAGAAATTCAATGTCTTTCTTCTTTGTCATGTTTTTGCTCTTGTACCTCTTGCGGTATACTCCGCAAAAGCAGGCCGCACTTGGCGGTCCCCCTCTTTTATTTCGTCAAATGATGAATAACTGACAGAATACCGTAAATCACTGCCTAGCTACGACGCGCTTACGACTATCCTGCTTCGCTATTTTCCCACTGTTTCTCTTTCCTTGCCAATTGGCAAAGCCCGCACTGGAGTATGTTGCACAATGATAACAAAACAGCTTTCCCCGGAACTCAGCCATACGGAACTACCAGAAGTATGGCGTGCCGAGGTGCAACTACAACTTTCCTCCGGGGAAAACGTTTCAAGTGCGCTCGAGGTTGACCTCGACGCGCGCCTTCATTTTTCCAAGGGCCTCATCCTCGTTACCGAGCGCCGCATTATGGCACGCGCGCCGGGGGAAACGGTATGGCAATCTTGGCCTTACGAACAGGATTTGACCTTAAAACTGCACGACCATGCGGGCGTCGGCCACCTGGAGTTATTCAACCAACAAGGCCGCCTGGCTAACTGGCGCTTCACGCTGGGCCAGAACCTGCTGGCCATCCGCCTGGCCGAAAAGTTCGCCGCGCTGCGCGACAGTTTCGTCAGCGGCCAGCCCATCGTACAGGACGAGGAGCACATCTGCCCGTCCTGCAAGGCGCCGCTGGAGCCGGACCAGGACGAATGCCCGATCTGCACCAAGGTGGTATACACGCCGCCGTCCACCTGGACCCTGTTCCGCCTGTGGCGCTTTGCCGCGCCCTACCGCTGGCCGCTGCTGGCCGGCTTCCTGCTCATGCTGCTGAGCACAGCGGCGCACATGATCCCGCCGTATCTGACCATGCCGCTGATGGACAACGTGCTGATCCCTTACCAGAACGGCAAGCCGGTCGACACCGGCCTGGTGACCATGTATATGAGCGGCCTGTTCGGTTCAGCGGTGCTGGCCTGGATCCTGGGCTGGGGCAAGACCTATGTGCTGGCCCTGGTGTCCGAGCGCATCGGCGCCGACCTGCGCACGACTACCTATGAGCACCTGCTGCGATTGTCGCTGGAATACTTCGGCGGCAAGCGCACCGGCGACCTGATGTCGCGCATCGGCAGCGAATCGGACCGCATCTGCGTGTTCCTGTCGCTGCACCTGCTGGACTTCGCCTCCGACGTGCTGATGATCATCATGACCGGCGTGATCCTGGTCTCCATCGACCCGTGGCTGGCCGCCATCACCCTGCTGCCGCTGCCCTTCATCGCCTGGCTGATCCACCTGGTGCGCGACCGCCTGCGCACCGGTTTCGAAAAGATCGACCGCGTGTGGGGCGAAGTGACCAATGTGCTGGCCGACACCATTCCCGGCATCCGCGTGGTGAAAGCCTTCGCCCAGGAATCGCGCGAAGCGGGCCGCTTCCGCACCGCCAACAAGCACAACCTGGCCGTGAACGACAAGCTCAACAAGGTGTGGTCGCTGTTCTCGCCCACCGTGTCCTTCCTCACCGAGCTGGGCCTGCTGGTGATCTGGGTGTTCGGCATCTACCAGGTGTCGCAATCGAACATCACGGTCGGTGTGCTGAGCGCCTTCGTGGCCTACTCCAGCCGCTTCTACGGCCGCCTGGACTCGATGAGCCGCATCGTCTCGGTGACCCAGAAGTCGGCCTCCGCCGCCAAGCGCATCTTCGACATCCTGGACCACGTGTCGTCGGTGCCGGAGCCGGTCAAGCCGGTCAAACTGGGCAAGGTGGAAGGCAATATCGCGCTGCGCGACGTCGGTTTCCGCTACGGCAACCGGGCCGTCAACCGCAACATCAGCATCAACATCAAGGCCGGCGAAATGGTGGGCCTGGTGGGCCACTCCGGCTCCGGCAAGAGCACGCTGGTCAACCTGATCTGCCGCTTCTACGACGTGACCGAGGGCGCCATCCTGCTGGACGGCGTGGACATCCGCGCGCTGGGCGTATCGGACTACCGCCGCAACATCGGCCTGGTGCTGCAGGAGCCGTTCCTGTTCTTCGGCACCATCGCCGAGAACATCGCCTACGGCAAGCCGGACGCCACCCGCGAGCAAATCATTGCCGCCGCGCGCGCCGCCCATGCGCATGAATTCATTCTGCGCCTGGCGCAGGGCTACGACTCCATGGTGGGCGAGCGCGGCCAGGGCCTGTCCGGCGGCGAGCGCCAGCGCATCTCGATCGCGCGCGCACTGCTGATCGACCCGCCTATCCTGATCCTGGACGAAGCTACCGCCTCGGTGGACTCGGAAACGGAGAAAGAGATCCAGAAAGCGCTGGACAACCTGGTTACCGGCCGCACCACCATTGCCATCGCGCACCGCCTGTCCACGCTGCAAAAGGCCGACCGCCTGGTGGTGCTGGACCGTGGCCGCGTGGTCGAGGAAGGCGGCCACGACGAGCTGATGGCCGCCGAAGGCGCCTACTACCGCCTCTACATGGCACAGGCGCGCAACGTCGACACCGACCTTGACGACGCCCCCGGAAAACGACATGACGACTGATTCCATGACTACGCTGAGCATTCACAACTTCACCCTGGCGCGCGACTCCTTCGGCCGCCTGAACCTGACCGACGCCGCCGGCGTGCTGCACGAAAACGTGGCGCCGGTACGCGCCTTCCCGATCCAGGCGCCGGAACAGGGCATTTCGCTGGTGACCACGGACGGCAAGGAGATCGCCTGGATCGACGCCCTGGCCGACCTCAGCGGCCCCAACGCGGCACTGGTGCGCGAGGAGCTGCAAGGGCGCGAATTCATGCCCGAAATCGCGCGCATCCTGGCGGTGACCAGCTACGCCACGCCATGCACCTGGACCGTGGACACCAACCGCGGCCAGACCGAATTCGTGCTGCGCGGCGAGGAAGACATCCGCCGCATCGGCAGCGATACGCTGCTGGTGTCGGACACCCATGGCATCCACTTCCTGATCCGCAACCAGTACGAATTGGACAAGCACAGCAAGAAAATCCTGGACCGTTTCCTGTGACCGCACGCTCATGAAACAAAAATCGCTCTCGGCCGGCGCAGTAGTTCTGCATGGCAACGGCGACACCCGCCGCTACCTGCTGATGCGCTGTTTCCAATACTGGGACTTCCCGAAAGGCATGGTGGAGCCGGGCGAGTCGCCCTTCCTCGCTGCGCAGCGCGAGATTGCTGAAGAAGCAACCCTGACAGACCTGGATTTCCCGTGGGGCGAACAGTTCACCGAAACCGCGCCCTACGGCGACGGCAAGGTGGCGCGCTACTACCTGGCGGTGAGCGCCACGCGCGACGTGGTGCTGGGCGTGAGCGAAGAACTGGGTTTCCCGGAACACGACGAGTTCCGCTGGGTCGATGTTGACGAAGCGCGCTCCCTGCTCGGCGCCCGCGTGCGGGCGGTGCTGGAATGGGCGCACCAGCTCAGCGCCACGCCGCCGCAGGCATCCAGCTCTGGAAGTAGCTGAAAAGCAACATCTTTTTCCTCACAGAGCCGCGCCAGTCGCGGCTTTTTGTTTACTTGGCGGCCGCCAGGGGCTAGCATGATAAACATAAGCAACGAAAGTTGCTACATGTGAAATTTGCAAGACGCCTCAATGCCGGAGACCGCCATGTGCCGCACCCCAACCGCCCGTCAACTATGCCAGCTGCTTGCAGCCGGCTGGCTGGCTGCGGGCGCGCCGCTGGCTTTTGCCGCCGCCATCGCTGATGCGGGATCTTCCGGCGGCGCGCCTGCAGCAGCCGTCCCGGCCATCGCGTCCGCTCCGCGCAGCACCCCAGCGTCGCCGACGGCAGCGCAAGCAGCGGCAACGCCAGCGCCTACCGGCCCGTCAGCTGCCTTCGAAGCACTGGATCAAACGGAACCGCCGCTGCTGGCAGCCGCCGGCAGCGTCGCACAGGGCTATGTAACGCCAGCCAGTTTCTCCAAGCCGCAGGCCTACGACCACAGCGCCAACCGCTTGCACCTGCCGCGCCAGGACGCGGACCTCGATTCCCTTGATCCATTCAAAGGCAAAGCTGCCAAGGCGGATGAAGGCATGAATCCGGCCCTGCTCTGGCTTTCCATACTGGGCCTGGCCACGGCCGCCATTTCAGGCATCCTGCAATACGCGCGCAATCCCATTACGCGCAAACGCAAATACCGCAACTACGACCGCACCACGCCGTAGCCGGGCGTCTCACATTCCTTTGAAGCGATGCTGGAAGCGCTGGCTCACCGTCGCTGTGGCGGTTGGCCGCTGCGATGCGTTTCACCGCCACCACATGTCTGCGGTGCACCTGCCAAAATCCCGCCTCGTCCAGCGTTTCCGCCAATTCCTTGAGCGGCGTGCGGATTGGCGGAATACGAGGCCGGAGAGAACTATTCCTTCCTGCAGTTCGTCGGCATGAAGGGCGACGGCATGGCTTCCAAAATCGACCTATCTGCGCTGGGCACCTCCTTGACTGTGCCGGTGTTCCTGGTGCAAGGCGAAGAAGACCTGCTGACCGTACCGGCCGGCACGCGCCGCTACTACGACGGCATCCGCGCGCCGCAGAAGGACTACGTCAGCATCCCGCGTGTGGGCACGATCCCAACCAGGCCATGGTGGACAGACAGTTCAAGCTGCTGCAAGAGCGCGTGCGGAAACTGGCACAATAGGCGCGCCCGGCCAGCTTTACGAGCTCGACCTACCAGCTGCGTTCAAGCCCCGCGCGCAGCGTCGGAGAGACGTCGGTCCGTGTCAGCAAGCGCTGGACACCGCCGGGAATGTCGGCGCTGGCCCAATCCGTTGTGTCCTTACGCATCAGGTTCGCCGCACCCAGCCGCACCCGGGTTGCGCTGTCCAATTCCCACACCGCGTACAAATCCAGCTTGCGCACACTGCCAACCGACGACGCCTCCACCAGCGACACCTGGGTACGCGCCCCGCGCTGATAGTTCAGGTCCGCGCCGGCCTTCAGTCCCGGCCGCACCTGCCAGTCCAACCCGGCGTTTGCGCTCAGCGGCGCCTGGCGGTCCAGCCGGTTGTCCGGCCCCGTCACGCTCTCCACGCGCGACCAGTTGCGGGCCAGGTTCGCCCGCAGCGACCAGCCGGCCGACAAAGCCGCCTTCGCCTCCAGCGCCAGGCCATGCGCAACCGCCCGTCCCTGGTTCGACGGCGTCCGCACCCAGCGGGTGCTGTCCTTGAACAGCAGCGGCAGCGTGACGTCGCTGATCCTGCGCGCATAGGCGCTGGCGCTGACCATGCCGTCCTTGCCGAAATAGTGGTCGTAGCCCGCGTCCAGACCCCACGCCAGTTCCGGCCGCAGGGCCGGGTTGCCCTGTGTGTCCGGGTTGGTGGCGCTATTATTGTTGTCGGCCGTATAGCGGCGCGGAATCAGGTCCACCATGGTCGGCGCCTTGAAGGTGCGGGCCAGTCCAAGGCGCACTTGCCGTTCGGGCGACAGCTTGACCATCCCCTGCAGCACTGGGCTCAGCACCGGCGAGCGCTGCGCGATGGAACCAGCCTCGCGCTGCCTCACCGACGTCTCCAACGCCTCCCAGCGCACGCCCGCCGACAGCGACCAGCCGCCGGCCAACTCCCACTCATCCTGCGCGAACACGGCCAGGCGGGTGATCAGGCCTCGGTAACGCTCATCGTATGCCTGCGCGGTGGTGTGGTCCTGCTCCTCCCGGCTCTGCGTACGCCGTGTCCGGCCAGTGTCCCAGCCCACCGCAAGCGCATGGCCGCCGCCCAGCGGCCGCTGGTACTTGCCGCTGAAGGTCAGGCCTGCCTCGCCGATATCAGCGTGCACCACTTTCAGGTCCGGCGAGCGAATCCCGCCTGCCAGCGAATGAAACTCGAAGGCCGAGCTGCGCGGATTGGCCAGCAATCCCACCTTGGCCTCCAGGCGCGCGCCCTGCTCCAGCACGCGTTGCCAGGTCAGATCGCTGCGCAGCAGAATGCCTCGCAAATCCACATGGCGGCCGTTGTCGGGAAACTGCGTCGGCGCGCCAGCCAGCACCGTCTCATGCGACTCCACACCGATGCTGCGTTCGTACAGGTTCACAAAGGTTTGCGACGCCAGCGTGTCCGTACCCCGGTTCCAGGTGAGGCGCGGCGCCACGCTGGCCGTCCGCGCCACATTGAAGTTCAGTTGTGGGCTCACTCGCGACAGCGACGGGGCGCCGCTCGGCCCATCCTGCGCGGCCACCGTTTCGTACTCCACGCGCCAGTCCGGCGCCGACACCCTGCTGGCTGTGGCGGCAACCGAGTAGCTGTAGCCTTCGCCCTTGTCCGACGCCTGCCATGCCAGGCTGGGTGAAAGGGCTCCCGCCAGCGCATCCACTCCCAGCTTGGCCTCCTGCCGCGCACGCGGCGCGCTCTTGCGCAGAATGATGTTGACGGTACCCGCAATGGCTTGCGTGCCCAGTTCAACCGACGCGCTGCGCAGGATTTCCACCTTCTCGACCAACTCCGGCGCCAGGCTCTCGATATTGAATCCGGGCGGCACCGCAACGCCGTTCAGCAGGATTTGCGTATAACCATTGCCCAAGCCACGCATGCGGATCTCGCTGCTTTTGCCGGCGCCGCCCTCGCCGATCATGATGCCCGGCACGCGCTTTAGCGCGTCTGCCAGCGTGCGATCCCCTTGGCGCTGTAACTCCTGCGCTCCAATGACGATGGCCGCCGCAGTCTGCTCGCGGCGCTGATCCAGCTTCGCACCGGTCACTTCGACCTTTTGCATCTCTTGCGCCCCGACGGCAGCCGGAAATGCCACAACAAAGGCCAATGCACAGACGTGTAATTTCATGGTTCTCCTCGAATGGATGGACGTGCGAAGTCCTGCCACGCAGGCACGGACTTCGTTAAAGCAAAGGGGATTAGTTGACCAGTGCGGCCGAACGCGCACGAAGCGCGGATGGGAGTGCGTTGCGATCCAGGTCGGCGATCAGTTGCGCAGGGTCGATATGCTCGCCGTTCCGCAGCACCTCAAGATGCAAATGCGGTCCGGTGACGCGCCCGGTGGCGCCGGACAAGCCGATCGCCTGCCCCTCTGCCACGCTCTCGCCGACACGCACAGAGCGCCGGTCCAGATGCGCGTACATCGAACGCAAGCCCTCGCCATGGTCGATCACAATGACCTGGCCGTATTTGGGCTGCCCGTCATACATGGCAGTGGACTCCACCACTTTGCCGGCAGCAGGCGCCAGCACGGGCGTACCGCGCCTGGCGGCGAAGTCTACCCCATGGTGGAAGGCGCTGCTCGAAGCCAGCGGCTTGCTGCGCGCCCCATAGAAGCTGCTGACACGCGCCGCCTCGAGTGGCGCGCGCCACGACGGCACAGACGGAACTGCAACGCTGGCCGCAGCCGGCACACGCTGCACGTCGCCGGCGCGCCAGGCAAACGCGGGCTGGAGCAGCACGCTGGCAGCCAGCAGCGCCAACGCTGCGCCACCCAGCAAAAGCTTGCCGGCCGCGCCCAGCACCCTGGCCCCGCCTCCTCGTATCAGCTTGATCCTGTCCGCCAGCGCCGCTACGCCAGCGCCGCCGAATGCGGTCGCCGGGTACCCGCCCGCCATCATCCCCTGCTGCAATTTAAGCTGCGCCACCAGCGCCGCCGCATAGCTGTGCCGCTGCTGCTCCGGGCGCCCAGCCAGCACCTGCTGATCGCAGGCCAGTTCCTGTGCCCAACTCATTTTCGACCGCATCAGCCCAACCGCTGGATTGAACCAGAACAGCGTCTGCAACAGGAGACTCGCATGCAGCCAGACGTGATCGCGCCGGCGCCAATGGGTAAGCTCATGCGCCACGATCAGCTGCTGTTGCTGCGCGTCGAACTGCGCCAGGTGGCAAGGGAGCAGCAGGCGCGGCGCCAGCAAGCCAACCAGCATGGGAGACACCGGCACCGGCGTTTCCAGCACAGGCGGGCCGCGGTACGGCGACACCTCGGCGAAACCCTGATGCGTTTTCAGCGCCGCGCCGCTCACGCGGTCCGCCGTGCGCAATACCGCGCGCAGCGCCTGTTGCGCGCGCACCCAGCGTCTCACCGCGTACAGCAAACCGGCGCAATAGCACGCCAGCCATGCCTGCGACAACAGCGAGAGCCAACGGGGCGCAGCCATGGTCGGCGCTGCGTCCAGGTCGGCGTCGCCTGCGGCGCCGTCCAGAACACCCCAGGGCCAGCCATCCTGCGGCGTCAGCGTGCCCGGTATTGGCGACGCCTGCTCCGGTCCACTCGGCGCGGCGCGCGACAATTCGATGGCAGGCACCACACTCAGCGTCGCAGTGCGCGGCGCCAGCGCCAGCGCGAACGTCACCGCCACAACCAACTGCGCCGCCAGCCACACCGCGCGCTGGGCCGCGATACCCGGCCACACACGCTCGGCCAACTTCAACAGCGCCCACGCAAGGGCGCCCGCCGCCAGGCACGTGGCGCTGGCCAACAAAAACAGGAATGGGGAAAATCCGGGCATGCTCAGTCCTTCCCGGCAGGCCAGTCTTGCAGCAGTTGATCCAGCGCAGCGAGCTCTTGCTGGTCAACCAGTTTGCTGCCCGTGAACATATTGACCGGCAGCGGCGCGTCCATTTCCATCACGCGCTTGCCGAAGTCGTGCGCGAAAGCGGCCAGCGTGGCCACCTTTTCCACTGCGGCCGAATACACGTTCACACCGTGCACCGCTTGCAGCGACACCATTTGCTTCTCCAGCATCCGGTCCAGCGTCTTGCGGGTGGACGAGTACGACCACTCCAGCTCTTCCACAACCCGCTCATGGATCTCGCGCGCGCTGAGCGGCTGTTCCTTCCACAAGCACTTCAACAAACTCAATTCCGTTACCGATGGCGTAGACATGGATCGCCCCTATGTGACTAGAGACGCCATCATACGACAGCTGTCGCACTCCTGCAATTACTTTGTGCGACAACTGTCGCAAACCCGGCTCCGGCTGCTTTAACGGTTCTGCTTTCCGCCGCCGGATGAGCTGCCCGAGCCACCGGACTGCTTGCTGCCCGACGAGCTGGCGTTGTCATTCTTGTGGCTTTGACGGCCAGCCTCCACATGCTGCTCGTGCGTGCCGCCCTGCGTGCCGGCGCGCGAGCCGCTGGATTTACCGCCGCGTTTTTTGTCGTCCTTGGATTGGTTCGGCATGATGCTTTCTCCTGTCAAGTTGATAGCTACCGGCACCATGCCGGTATGTGCGCATGATGCATGCCACGATTTCCGCGAAACATCGGAGCGCAGGCAACAAGCGCGTAGGACTGAACTGAGTTCCGGAAGAACATAAAAGCGTTGTGACGATTAGGTGAACTAGCGCACCGAGCCAAGTGCGGTGCGGCATCAGACTGGCCCCTGCTCTGTTCACACCAACAGCCTGAGGAGGCCACCATGCGTACCGAAAAAAACCCATCCAAAGCCATGCCCAAAGCGATGCCCACCAAATCCGGCGACACTGACGCGATCAGCCTGCTGATGGCCGACCATGAAAACGTCAAGGACATGTTCGAGCAATTTGAAAGCATGACCGACCGGGCCGTGGTCAGCAAGAAGAAGCTGGCTGACGAAATCTGCAGCGAACTGACCAAGCATACCCAGGTGGAAGAAGAGATCTTCTACCCGGCCGTGCGCGCCGCCGGCAAGGAGTTTGAAGATCTGATCGACGAGGCCGTTGTGGAGCACGGCTCCGCCAAGCAGCTCATCGCCGACATCGAGGCCATGGACCCCGGCGACGACCTGTACGACGCCAAAGTGAAAGTGCTGTCGGAAATGATTGAACACCACGTGCAGGAAGAGGAAGGCGAACTGTTCCCGAAAGTGCGTAAGGCCAAGCTGGACTTGGTTGAACTCGGCCAGCAGATGGCCGAACGCAAGGACCAAATATCGGGATAACTCTGCAAGCGTGGCGCCCAGGTCACCAAACGGCACAGCGAAAGGAATAAACTAGCATTCCCTAAGCTGGCCACGGTGACGCATGAGGCGAACATGGAACGGTTCAAAGAAGGCGATCTCGTGCAATTGCGCGGCGGCGGCCCGGAGATGCTGGTCGTCGGCGCGTATGAAGGACTGCAATGCGGCGACGAAGCCGTGGTGGGCATATTCTGCGTCTGGGACTGCGAACATCAGCTAAGCGAAAGGGTGTTCGCCCCGGACGAACTCGACATCATTCGCTACGAGCGCCGCCGCTATCCACGTCCCGGTTCGATCAGCGTTCCGCAGGGCTAGCCGCCACGGCCTTGGTCGATGCCGTGGTCGGCAGTCTCAGCAGATAGATCGTGACGCCGCAGGCAATGAAGAACAACATCACTTTCAGCCCCGTGTAGGGGACGCGGTACATCGAATACACCATCGACGGCCACATCAGCCCCAGCGCCAGCACCTTGCCGCGCAAGGGTATGCCACGCCCATCCTCGAAGTCCGTCAAATAACGCCCCAGCGCGCCATGGTTGCGCAGCCAAGTGTGCAAACGCTCCGAACTGCGCGCGAAACAGGCAGAGGCCAGCAGCAGGAACGGCGTGGTCGGCAGCAAGGGCAGGAACACCCCCAGTACCGCAAGCGCGAGGAAGATGCAGCCGAGGACGATGAGGAGGAGTTTCATATGGGATACAGTATAGCTTAGCCTGTGTGAACCGGACCGGAAATCTGGGAGGCTCCAATCTTTGAGAGAATGGAGCTATGAATAAAAAATCTACCCGATACTCCCCCGAGGTGATGGAGCGTGCGGTGCGCTTGGTCGAAGAGTCGGCCAGCCAGTACGACTCGCAGTGGGCCGCGATCACGTCCATCGCCAACAAGATCGGCTGTACGCCTGAAACGCTGCGGCGCTGGGTGCGGCAGCGCGAAAGCGATGCTGGGCTGCGTGCCGGGCCGAGTTCTGCAGAGCAAGAACGAATCCGCGCTTTGGAGCGCGAGGTGAAGGAGTGCGCAAGACGAATGAAATCTTGCGCTTGGCCAGTGCTTTTTTCGCCCAGGCGGAACTCGACCGCCGCTTCAAGCCTTGATGGCCTTCATCGATCAGCACCGAAGCGCATACGGGGCCGAGCGGCTGTGCAGGCAGTTGCAGCTTGCTCCTTCGAGTTACTGGCGCCACGCTGCCCTGCAACGCAATCCGGCGCTGCGCTGCGCCCGCGCCCATCGCGACGACTTTATGAGTGCCCACATACGCCGTGTTTGGGAAACCAACTTCCGGGTCTACGGTGCCGAAAAGGTCTGGCGCCAGCTGCTGCGCGAGCGGTTCAAAGTGGCGCGCTGCACCGTGGAGCGCCTGATGCGGCGCGACGGGCTGCGCGGCGTAATACGTGGCAAGGTTGTGCGCACCACGGTGAGCGATACGGCAGCGCCATGCCCGCTGGACCGGGGGACCTGCCAGAAATTTTGTGTGCGGGGCCAAAGTTTAATTAGCTGATCGCGTTGGTAAAACGCTCCCCATACATGATGGCGAACTGGTTAACTGCCTGCTTCCAGGTTCGTGCAGGCATCTTCCAATCTTTTTCAATATTGCGCAAGGCCAGGAAGAGTAG
>NZ_BAAKJE010000132.1:0-7624 GCF_059704565.1 Massilia sp. NBRC 108631 | reverse complement strand
TCCCAGCACCTTGTGGCTGGCAAATAAATGAACGCTGGCCTGCGGCCAGCCATCATCAACTAAACTGTTACGGCACTCAACACGGTGCTGAGTCGACGCTTACATTTCCTACTGGGAGGGTTCGAATGCAAATGTTGCCTGAGTACACATGGGATGGGCCCGATATACGTAATATCGGCTCCGATATTACGCGTGACACTGCCTCTTATTAACTTACGATGAAAAAAATTCTTAACGCCCTGCTGGGCTTCGGCTTGGGCCTTTTAACTTTGCCGTCCGAAGCGCAGCAGGGCGCACGCCGTATTACCGCCGACACGAGCGCACCCACTACGCCGGCTTTGACCTTGGTCAGCGTATTCGAAGGAGGACTAAACACCTCTCGCTTCACCGGCCAAGATAATTGACGCCGACCGGACAAGATAGTTGACGCGAACCAGGTGGGGGCGCGCCAAAAAGTGGTGGGCACATTTTGTGGCAGGAGCCCAGCAGGTACGCCTCATTCACAACAGCTTTCTTTCGCGCCGCGCGTGTTTCACCATTACCAGCGATGACGATAAAACCACGAGACGTGCGCTTTGAGGCGCAGTATCGCTTCGACCCAACTCACGTCCCGGACCAATCCGATGACCTGACAGCGCTGTTCCTTTTTCGCCAGCACTTGCGGACATTGTCGCCGCACTTGCAGCAATGGTTCTTGGCCGGAAATTCGAAGAATGAGGCGTTTCTCCATGAGGCGTTTGACGACGATGGACCGGCGTCTGCCTTGCTCGCCGTCCTTAGCGAAACGGAATGGATGAAGAAGAAAACCAGCCTTGCGACGGTCCGATCAGTCGGATTGTGGAACGGCGAAGACAACTACAATGGCGCGTCGATGGGAGTGCTTTTTCGGGATCAAGGAGGGCCATGCATAGCGAGTTTGGAAAACAGCTGTCCAGATATAATTTCGCACGAAGCCGTACTTTCCGTTTTGATGCAAATGGTGAAAATTTGGAACCCGCTCTTCGTTTCGGCTGCCCCCATTTTCTATGATTCGGTATTCAACGACCGTCCTGGCGTTGGTTGGATGCTCTATCTTCCCAAGGTCCTGAGTGCGGGGCAGGTACCAGAGGCGCGGGCTCTTGTGCCTGTGCATGGGGCGGACAAAAAGCAGATCGGTACAATCATCGTAAGCGTCACGGACGAACCGTTCTCTGAACAGAACCCGGAGCACGTCAAGGTTGCCAACGCTATTGAAGTCCGTCTCGCCGGCCAGGACCTGCCGCCGAGATTCACTGATTTGTGACCTCATATCCATCGAAAGTGTCCGTAACGCCGGGAGATGCCGCTTTGACTTCCATCACCGCCGCCAGTATCATGAACAACTCGCCGCTAGCCGGCGATTTTTTATTTCCGGTTCGATATTGCAACATAGCGAAAAAGACCATGGGCCACAACATCCAATCCATCAAAGAAGCCTGCGCCCTCGCGCTGCGTGTCTGGCGCGAAGCGTCGGCCTTCTTCTTCAGCATCGAACTGTGGCTGATGGTGCTGGTGGCCATGGCCACCGTAGGCGGGGTGTTCCTGGCTTTCATGGGCAGCCCGTTCAGCATCCTCGCTTTCGGCTTCGCCATCGCCTACGTCGGCACGCGCGCCGTGCTGCACGCCAAGCGCATCCTGCACTGGCCGTTTATCTGACCTGGCCTGCTTGCCGCCATGGTGGCCGGTGTTGAATTTCGTTGGCTGTATTGAGCATTATCGCAATTGCCGCGCAGCGCGGGCTCATGCAATATAGCGCCTACGACATCACTTCGTAACAACGTCAAGACTAACCACGGTGAGCCGGGCGCAGCGGCCTTGCAAGTATCGCCCCGCCGAGAGGCGTGGCGCCGAGCCTGTTCCAAACCTATCCAAATGCAAGAGCTCTATAAAAAGGCGCTGTTGGCGCTGGTGTTGCTGGTGGTCGCGGACGCGTTGCTGGCGGGCTTTTTCGTCTACCGCAGTTTTCCGACGCAGACGCTGCTGCCGGCACACAGGGATGGCGCCCGCTGGCGTTCCGAAACGTATTCCGATGTCGCGACCGGCGGCGCGTCCGCGGTGCGCTTGCACGGCGCGTCGCGCGAGCGGCTGCGCTTCGACTTCAAGCTGAAGGACGCGGCCCAGTATCCTTTTGTCTCCGCTCTGCTGTTCATGGATGACGGTAAAGGAGGGCAGGCCCATGAGGACTGGTCGCAATTCCATGCCATTAGCTTTGTCGCCAAATGCGCGCCGGCCACGTCCATGGTGTTCGAGCTGGCCACCTTCGATGAAATAGTCTCCAGGCCAGGCAAACTCGATACTTACCGTCCGCCGGGGACGTATTTTTCGTGCAATGAACAGGGTATGCCGGTTACGCTCGACCTGGCCCGGCTGGTTGTCCCCGAATGGTGGTTGCTGTCGATGAAACAGGACTTGGCGCAACAGGGTTATAAACTGGACAGGGTTGCGAGAATCCTGTTTGGCACCAGCAGCGCCACACCACACAATGTTGATACCTATATCGAAATCAGCGAACTGACATTGCATGGCCGGGATTACCGCTATATGGCGGCGATGCTGGCCATTGTTCTGGGTGGCTGGGGCGCATTCGGCGTCTGGTTCTTTGTGGCCCATTCCCGCGCGCTGACGGCAAGCGTGGATTCCAAAATGAAGAAAGATTTGCCATTGCTGGCTTATCGCCAGTTGACCCTGGAACCGTACAAGGATATGGAAAAGACGTCGGTCCTGCGCTATATCGCGACCAACTACACCGATCCCCGACTGGACCTGGAAACCGTGGCGGCCTGGACTGGCGCGAACCGCCACAAAATCAATGAAGTGCTGAAATCCGAACTTGGCATGACATTCACCGCCTATGTGAATAAATTGCGGCTGACAGAAGCGTCCAGGCTGCTCGCCGAGAAAAGCAGCGCGGCCGTGTCGGAAATCGCCTATTCGGTTGGCTATGCGAATGTTCCATATTTTAATCGGCTGTTCAAGGAAGAATACGGCTGCACGCCGAAGTCATTCCGGTCCCTTGCCGCTCAGCCGGGCCAGCAGGCGTTGCCTGCCCAAGTGCCGCCGCGTGAATCGCTCGCTTGAAGCGCCCCGTCCCTGCATCGGCCCGAAGCCGGCCTTGCACTGCGGCTAAAACTTCTTGCAATTTCTGCGGTGTGCAAGGAATTCGCACGCCCGCGATACCGCTGCGCAGGACGTCCATCCTATGCTTCACCCTGTACGGCCCCAGGGTTGCCCTGGCGCGTACGCGCAGTGGCCGGTGCTTGCCCGCCATGCAAATAAATAAGAGTGAATGGGAGACGATTGTGGCAGTGGAAGAAATTCGCGCGTTGCTATGGGCTGCATTGTTGGCTGGACCCGCAGTCCACGCGGAAAATTACAAAGAGGCGCCGGGCTCGCGGCCCCCGGTTTTGGCTGCCATCTTCGGCGACCATGCTGTCTTGCAGCGCGACCAGCCCATCGCCATCTGGGGCAAAGCGCCGGCCGGTAGCGTTGTTAGCGTCCAGCTCAATGGCGAATCGGTGCTGGCCACGGCCGATGGCGGCGGAAAGTGGCGCGCCCGTTTGCCGGCCATGGCAGCAGGCGGCCCCTACGCGCTGAGCGTCGGCGCGAACGGCGGCACCAGCACAGTGAACGACATCATGATCGGGGACGTCTTCCTGTGCGGCGGGCAGTCGAACATGGAACTGCCGATGGCTCAAGCGACGAATGCGGCGATGGACGTCGCGTTCTCCGCCAGCCCGCTGATCCGGTTCGTCAATATCCCGCGCGACAGTTCGGCGGTCCGTCTTGACGATTTCAAGACCGTCCCGCAATGGCAGGTCGCTGGAGCGCAGACTACCGGCCAGGCCTCCGCCGTCTGCTACCACATGGCCCGCGCGCTGCAGCGCCGGTACGAGGTCCCGGTGGGCTTCGTCAACGCCAGTTGGGGCGGCAGCACGATCCAGAGCTGGATCAGCGGCGCGTCCATGCGGAAAATGGCCGGGTACGCCCAGGCGCTGGATGTGGTGGACCAGTACGCGGCGGACGCGGCGGCCGGCATGCGTGCGGAGGAGGTCCGTCAGCAAGCCTGGTGGGAGACGGCCGATCCGCAGGCCCGCGCGCAACGCGCCTGGGCCGGCAAGGCGTTCGACGACAGCGCCTGGCCCGTCATGCAGCCGGCTGGACGCTGGAACGAGTCCGGAATCGGCGCGCTCAGCACACATCGCGGGGTCGCGTGGTTCCGCACTACGGTCGAGCTGACCGCGCAGCAGGCCGCTGCTGTGACCCACCTGTTGCTCGGCCAGGTGGCCACCGCCGACACCACCTGGGTTAACGGCGTGCGGGTGGGCGCCAACACCAACTGGTGGACTGGCCGCGAATACGCCGTGCCCAGAGGCGTGCTCACGCCGGGGCGCAACGTGGTCGCGGTGCGGGTGCTGGGCGACGACCAAGGTGGCGGACTGGTCAGCCCTGCCGGCCAGCGCGCGCTGCGCACCGCGGATGGCGCAAGGATCGCCTTGCCGTCACGCTGGAAGTACCAGGTCGGGTCCCAATTGAGCGCGACGCAGCCGCCCACGCCCTGGGAGGCGCCAACCAGCCTGGGTACGCTGTACAACGGCATGATCGCACCGCTGCAAGGCTATGCGTTCAAACTGGCGGCGTGGTACCAGGGCGAGGCCAACGCCGGCGCGGCCCGGGAATACCGCACTTTGCTGCCGCTGCTGTTCGACGACTGGCGCCAGACCTTTGCCCAGCCGGACTTGCCCTTCCTTGTTGCACAGCTGACTTCGTTCGGGGCGGTGTCGACCACACCGGGCCGGTCGGCGTGGGCCGAATTGCGCCAGGCCCAGTCGGCGGCGGTCCGGAACGATCCGCATGCGGGACTGGCGGTGACCTTCGACTTCGGCGACCGCTCCGATATCCATCCAAGCCAGAAAGCAATTGTCGGTCAGCGCCTGGCCCGGGCCGCCCGTGCGGTGGCATATGGCGAGAAGATCACGCCGGGCGGGCCGGAGGCCGTCTCGGCAAGCCGTAGCGGAGAGGATGTCGTGATCCGCTTTGCCAATACCAATGGCGGGTTGCGGACCTACTCATCGGATACGGCGATCGGATTCGAAGTATGCGAACAGGACGCGTGCCGCTACGCGCGCGCAACAGCCGAGGGCGACACGGTCAGGCTACCGGGCGCGGCCACCGTCCGCGCAAGCAAAGTGCGTTACGGCTGGTCCGACGCGCCGTTTATCAACCTGTTCAGCATGGACGATCTGCCGGCCAGCGGCTTCGAGCTGGATTTGAACTGATGCCGGCACATTTCGGTGTGCCGTGACGACCGCAATGGCGGCAACTGCCACGGTGCGCCGGCCTTTTCCTTCCTTTTTTGAAAAACTATCTGATGACGATGAAAAAACTGAGTGTGCTGTTGGGATTGGCCTTGGCAACTGGCGCCGCGTTCGCGCTCCAGAGTCCGGACCGGCAGCTGGATGTGTCGGTACTGGTCAATCCGGACCAGACCCTGTCCTACAGTATCAAGCGCAACGGCCAGCCGGTGTTGTTGCCTTCGCCGCTGGGCTTGAAGCTGGCCGGCGCGGACTTCTCGCAGGGCCTCAAGCTGGCGGGCACTTCGCCGGTGAGGCCGGTCTCCGAACGTTACACGATGGCGGTGGGCAAGCGCGGTGTCATCCAGTACCGCGCCAACGAGCAGGTGTACTCGCTGGTCAATGCGGCCGGCCACAAGATGGAGGTGGCGTTCCGCGTGTCCGACGATGGCGTGGCCTTCCGCTATGTCGTTGCCGAGCCCCGGCTTGCGTCCAAGCGCTTTGTCGGCGAGACGACCGGTTTCGCATTCGACCCGAAGACGCGCGCCTTCCTGCAGCCGATGGCGGTGGCCAAGAGCGGCTGGGGCAAAACCAACCCTTCCTATGAAGAGCACTACCAGGTCGACATGCCGGTCGGCCAGCCCGCGCCCTTGAAAGCCGGCTGGGTCTTCCCGGCGCTGTTCCGCAGCGGCGAGACCTGGGTGGCGCTGACCGAGGCCAATATGGACGGCAGCTTCCATGCCTCGCGGCTGGCCACCGACTCCCCCGGTGGCGTGTACCGGATCGATGGGCCGACATCGCCGGAGGTTTTCACCAACGGCGGGCTGCTGGCGGAAACCGCGGGCACGCTGGTTACGCCCTGGCGCGTCATTGCCGTGGGTGCGCTCAGCACCGTGATGGATTCCACCCTCGGCACCGACCTGGCGGCGCCGGCGGTCCCGTTCGACGCCAAGCTGATCCGGCCCGGCCATGCATCCTGGAGCTGGCCGCTGCTCAAGGACGAGGCCACGGTGTTCGACGTGCAGAAAAAGTTCATCGACTACGCGGTGGACATGAAATGGGACTACACCCTGGTCGACGCCGAGTGGGATCGGCAAATCGGCTACGCCAAAATGGCCGAGCTGGCGCGCTATGCCGCTGCCAGGGGGGTGGGCGTGCTGGTCTGGTACAACTCGGCCGGCGCGTGGAACGATGCGCCGCAGACGCCGCGCAACCAGCTGTTGACGCGCGATGCGCGCGTGAAGGAATTCGCGCGCCTGAGGAAAATGGGCGTCAAGGGCGTGAAGATCGATTTCTTCGGTGGCGACGGCGCGTCCATGATCCGGTACTACGTCGACATCCTGAAGGACGCGGCCGCTGCCGGCCTGCTGGTGAACTTCCATGGCGCGACGCTGCCGCGCGGACTGGAGCGAACCTTCCCCAACCTGATGACGGCCGAAGCGATCCGCGGGTTCGAGTTCACGACCTTCGACCAGAAAGACCATGACGCCGTCGCGCCCCATGCGGTGAATGCGGCCATGATCCGCAACCTGTTCGACCCGATGGACTTCACGCCGATGGTGTTTGGCGACATGGGCCAGATCAAGCGCCTTACCCGCAACGGCTTCGAGCTGGCCCAGTCGGTGCTGTTCTTGTCGGGCATCCAGCATTTCGCGGAGATCCCGGAGGGCATGGCGAGCGTGCCGGAATATGTCCGAAGCTTCCTGCGCGACTTGCCGCGCCGCTGGGACGACAGCCGCTTCCTCGCGGGCTATCCGGGTTCGCATGTGGTGCTTGCCCGCCAAGCCGGCAGCAGCTGGTATGTGGCCGGCGTCAATGCCGAACAGGGCGAGCGCACGGTCGAGCTGGACCTGTCCTTTATCGGCAAGCGCAAGGGCGCCATGATCACCGACGGCGCCGGCCAGCGCGAATTCAGCCAGGCCGAGCTCCAGTCCGGCAAGGTGCGCGTGACGCTGACACCGCGCGGCGGCTTTGTGGCGGTCTTTCGCTGAGGTGGGATCATGAAATTTCCAGGCAAGGCCATCCCGGCCATCTCGCTCGCGCCCGCTGCCGTTTGCGCCAACGCGGCGGGACCGGTCCCCGGTGGACTGGACAAGAACGGCCGCCGGCTGGCGGCCCCCATCGCCAGCCGCGCCGGCTTTGGCTACGTGCGCCCGGCGCGGTTGCTGGGCGACCTGGCCGCCGGCGGCCTGGTGCGCCGCCGTCGCCCTCCGGTCTCCGCCAGCGCCGCTGCGGTTGCCTTGCTTGCCATCGCCGCCGTGTCATTCGGCTTTCCCGCCGCTGCGGCGGAATGCGGCGCCGACGCATTGGGCACG
>NZ_BAAKJE010000131.1:0-8676 GCF_059704565.1 Massilia sp. NBRC 108631 | reverse complement strand
GCCCAGCAGGTTGTTGCGGCGGCAGCTGATGTTGATGTTCTCGGCCACCGAGGCGCGCGCCAGGATGCCCTGTTCCTTGCGGTCCTCCGGGCACAGCACGATGCCGGCCGCGATGGCGGCCGACGGGCCGCCGGCGGGAACGGCTTTCCCGTCCAGCAGCACCTGGCCGGCGCTGCGGCGGTCGGCGCCGTACAGCAGGCGCATCAATTCGCTGCGGCCGGCGCCCACCAGGCCGAAGAAGCCCAGCACTTCGCCGCCGCGCACGCTGAAGCTGGCCGGGCCGTCCAGCGCCGCGCCGTCCAGGCCGCGCACCGACAGGCGCTCGCCGTGCGCCGGGCGGATGCGGTAGTCGTAGATGTCGTTCACCTGGCGGCCCACCATGTCGGCGATCAGGCGTTCGCGCGGCACGTCGGCCATCACCGGGTGGGTGACGATCTTGCGGCCGTCGCGGAAGATGGTGCAGGTGTCGCACAGCGCGTACAGCTCTTCCAGGCGGTGCGAAATGTAGATGATGGTGCGGCCGGCCTCGCGCAGTTCGCGCACCAGCCGGAACAGCACTTCGCTTTCGCGGTGCGACAGGCTGCTGGTCGGCTCGTCGAAGGCGATCACTTGCGCGTCCTGCATCAGGGCCTTGCAGATCTCCACCATCTGGCGCTGCGCGATGGACAGGTCGGCCAGGCGCGCGGCCGGGTCCAGGTCCACGCCCAGTTCGGCCAGGCGGCTGGTCACCAGCCGCTGCGCGGCCTTGTGGTCCACCAGGCCAAAACGCGTGGGCAGGCGGCCCAGCAGCACGTTCTCGGCCACCGTCAGCTCGGGCACGTACTGCAGCTCCTGGTGGATCACGGCCACGCCGGCGGCGATCGCGTCCGCCGCCGAGGTGAAGTGGCGCTCCTTGCCGGCCACCAGCAGGCGGCCGCCGTCCGGCTTGTACTGGCCGCCGAGGATTTTCAGCAGCGTCGATTTACCGGCGCCGTTCTCGCCCAGCAGGCCATGCACGGTGCCGGCCCGGGCTTCGAAGCTCACGCCGTTCAGTGCCTTCACGCCGGGGAAGACTTTGCTGACGTCTTCAAATTGCAGGTAGGCCGACACTTCAGCCTCCGGCTTTCACCAGCTCGGCCTGATTTTTGCGCGTCATCAGCGTGCCTTTGGTCAGCGTCACCGCTGCCGGCGGCTGGTTGGCGGTGATCCACTGGTGCATCAGCAGCGACGTTTCGTAGCCGTGCCGCTTGGGGCTGATCTGCACGGTGCCGTAGAAGCCGGTGGCAGCCGGCTTGGCGAACTCGTTCAGCGCGGTCTTGCTGCCGCCGATGCCGATGCCGATCATGGAATCGGCGCGCAGGCCGCGTCCTTCGGCGGCGCGCACCGCGCCCAGCACCGCTTCGTCGTTCAGGCCGAAGGCCACCCAGCGCTTGAAGCGGGCCTGCTTGGTGAGCGCGATGTTGGCCGCGTTGAACGCGCTTTCGGTGTCGGTACGGCTTTGCGGCGCATCGACGATGTTCGCCGCCGGGAAGCCGGCTTCCTTCAGCGCGTCCACCGCGCCCTGGGTGCGCTCCTTGGCCGTCGGCAGCTGGTCGTAGGCGATGCGCAGCGCGCCCACTTCCTCCGGCTTCCAGCCGCGCGCCTTCATTTCCTC
This sequence comes from Massilia sp. NBRC 108631, assembly GCF_059704565.1. Classification (NCBI taxonomy): domain Bacteria; kingdom Pseudomonadati; phylum Pseudomonadota; class Betaproteobacteria; order Burkholderiales; family Oxalobacteraceae; genus Massilia; species Massilia sp. NBRC 108631. The sequence goes on along the minus strand of NZ_BAAKJE010000131.1, from coordinate 7,043 downwards.
GGCCAGGCCCTGGCCGACCTGGCGGCCGATCTCGTATCCCGAAATACCCATGTGCGGAATGCTGGCGATAGGCTTGCCGGCGCCGTCCACCAGGCGGTCGTCCACCGACATCACTTTCAGGTTCTGGCGCCTGGCCTGGCGTTCGACCGCCGCGCCCAGTTTCACGTCCGGCGCGCAGATGATGAAGCCTTGCGCTTTTTGCGCGGCCAGGTTGTCGATCGCGGCCATCATTTTTTCACCATTCGGCACGCCGATCTTCACCAGCGTGAAGCCTTTTTCCTTGGCTGCCTGCTCGGCGAAGCGCCATTCATCCTGGAACCACGGCTCCTCGGCCTGCTTGACCAGGAAACCGATCTTGACCGGGTCGGCCGCCTGCGCGGTGTGCGCAGTGAAGGCGGCGGCGGCCAGCGTTGCTGTCAGGGCTGCTGCGAGTAGTTTGATCTTCATGCGTGTCTCCAGTTGGTCCGGTTGGTGATGTTTTTTGATTATGTTTTTATATCGTCGAACAAGGCATCGGGCAGGCCGCGCGCGCCCCCGCCGTCAATCACATGCATGCCGCCGGTAGCGCCCACCAGCAGCTGGTTCAATTCGGGGCCGCCGAAGGCGGGACGGATGGGGTGCGATGAGGCTAGCGCTGTGCTGCGCAGCGCGCTGCCGTCCGGCGCGTACTGCACCAGGCGGCCGGCGCCGGCGGCGCTGCCGGCAGCCTGCGCGCTCCACACGCAGCCGGCGCTGTCGATGGTGGCGCCGAGCGGCTCGCCATCGGCCAGTTCGGCGAACAGGCGCACATTGGCCACGCGCGCGGCGCCGGCGTCGTAGTCGCACTGCTGGATGCGGCGCGTGGACGCGTCGCTGAAGTACATGATGCGCCCGTCCGGGCTGAAACAGATGCTGTGCGCGGCGGCCACCGTGGGCAGCGCCAGGCGGCGCAGGCCGTGCTGCGAGGAGTACTGGTAAAAACTGCCGATGGCGGTGCCGCCCATGGTCCGGCTGGGGGCGGCCGCGGTGCCGAATACGAAATTGCCGGCGCGGTCCGTGCTGCCGTCGCTGATGGCGGTGCGCGGCTCGGCCGGGTCCACCGCCACGGCAGGCTGCGGCGGACGCCGCCCCAGCCCTTCCAGCGGCGGCACGGCCAGATCGGCGAAGCAGAGCCACTTGGCCTGCGCCAGCAGCACGCGGCCGGACCGGCAGAATGCAAAGGCGGTGACGGAATCGGGCAGCCGGCTGCGCAAGGGCGCGGCGGTTTTGGTTCCGGCATGGGCGCCAGCGGCGTTCCACAAGTACAGCGCGGCGCTGTCCGGATCGGTCCACCACCAGCGGTCCGCGTGCCAGCGCAGGGCCGCCACGTGGGCGTCAGGCGCTACCGCCTTCGCCACACCGGCGGCCACGTGCTGGCGCGCGGCGGCGTCCATCAGCTACGCCATGCGCGCACAAAGGCGCGGGCACGTTCGCCGACTTCCGCCGCGCTCAGGCCAGGCTGGTACAGCGCACCGCCCAGGCCGAAGCCCGCCACGCCGGCGGCGCGGTACGGCGCCATGCCTTCCGGCGTGATGCCGCCAACCGGCAGCAGGCGCAGCGTGGGCGGCAGCACGGCGCGCATGGCGCGCACCAGGGTGGGGGTGATCAGTTCGGCCGGGAACAGCTTGACCGCGTCCGCGCCCGCGTGCACGGCGGCGAAAGCTTCGGTCGGCGTGGCGGCGCCGGGCACGCAGAACATGCCGGCCGCCTTGGCGGCGCGGATCACCTCGGTGTCTGCGTGCGGCATCACGATCAACTGGCCGCCGGCATTTTTCACCTCCTGCACCGCCTGCACGCTCAGCACGGTGCCGGCGCCCAGCAGCGCGTCGGCCGGCAGGCTGCGCGACAGCAGTTCGATGGATTCGAGCGGCTGCGGCGAATTGAGCGGCACTTCTATCATGCGGAAGCCCGCTTCGTAGAGCGCCGCGCCGACTTCTTCGGCTTCCTGCGGTCGCAGGCCCCGCAGGATGGCGACCAGGGGCAGCGCATCGAACGCGCTGGCGAATAAGGATGGGGTCGAAGATGGGGTCATGCTGCATTCTCCTTAACGACGCCGGCGGCTTGCGCCAGGCTTAACAGGCCCGCAGGCGCGGTGTTGTCCAAGACCAGGGCCGGCACGCCGCTGTAGCGCTGAAGCGCCAGCTGGTAGCGCGCGCACAGCGCCGGGCTGCCGACCAGCGCCAGCGGGGCGTGGTCGAGTTTTGCCTCGGCGCGCCAGTCGAGGCCGGCGCGCAGCTCGTGGCCGATCAGCAGGCCGGACAGGTAATCGGCCAGCGCCGAGGTGGGCATGCGCCCGGTGACGCCCAGACTGCGGGCGGAGAAGATCTGGTGGCTCATGCCGAGGTGGCCGGCGTCGCGCGCCATTTCCACGCCTTCGCAATAGGCCTCTTCGTCAAAGGAGCCGGCGTCTTTCGCTTCCGGCATCAGCCGGCCCAGCACCGAATGCTGGCGCAGCACCGCGTACAGCTCGCCCGTCATGTGGGTGGCGAAGCGTTCCACGCGGCCGCCGCGCACTTGTGCCCATTTCGAATGGGTACCGGGCAGCACGATGCAAGCCTGTTCCCGCAGTTCGGCACGCCGCTGCAGCGCGCCGACGATCTGGGTTTCCTCGCCGCGCATCAGGTCCGGCGGCAAGCCGCCGCCCTCCTTCAGCAGGCCGGGAATGATCAGGGCCGCGCCGTCCGGCGTGCGGCGCATGCCGGACGCCAGCGCCTGCGCGTCCGCCGGGCAGGCGGCGTAAGGCACGTCCACCCAGCCGTACTGGCTGCCGACCATGCCGCAGGCCAGCACCGGAAGGTCGGGACGGGCACGCATCCAGTCGCCCGCCGCTTGGTCCAGCACCGCCGCATAAGCCGCCGCGCCGGACAAGGTGGCCGCGCCCTGCGCCGTGGCGCGTTCCACCAGCGCCAGCCCGTCGGCGCCGACCAGGAAGGCGCGCAAGCCGGTGCTGCCCCAGTCGATGCCGATCAGGCGCGCCGCCGCCAATGCGGCCGCGTTGCCATCGGCGTTCCCCGGCGTGGCCGCGCTTACCATTCCGCCACGCTCCCGTCGAAGTGGCGCCACAGCGGATTGGCCCAGTCGGGGGCGTTCTTGCTGGCTTCGATCACGCGCTGCTCGTCCACTTCAACGCCCAGGCCCGGCTTGGGCAGCGGCTTGATGTAGCCTTTTTCGAGGTGGAAGTCCTCCTTGTTGAGCACATAGTCCAGCACTTCGCCGCCCTTGTTGTAGTGGATGCCCATGCTCTGCTCCTGCAGCACGGCGTTGTGCGACACGAAGTCCACCTGCAGGCACGCGGCCAGCGCGACGGGGCCCAGCGGGCAGTGCGGCGCCAGCGCGATGTCGTAGGCCTCGGCCATGGCGGCGATCTTCACGCATTCGGTGATGCCGCCGGCGTGCGACAGGTCCGGCTGCACGATGGACAAGCCGCCGGCGTGGAACACGTTCTTGAATTCGAAGCGCGAGTACATGCGCTCGCCGGCCGCCAGCGGAATCGAGGTCGACTCGGCCAGGCGCGGATAGTACTCGGCCTGCTCGGCCAGTACCGGCTCTTCGACGAACAGCGGGCGGTAAGGCTCCAGCGCGCGCAGCAGCACCTTGGCCATCGGCGCGGCCACGCGGCCGTGGAAGTCGATGCCGAACTCGATCTCGTTGCCGAAGGCGCCGCGAATCTCGGCAATGCGGCCCACTGCCGCGTCGACGGCGGCGGCGCTGTCGATGATGCCGAACTCCTCGGTGCCATTCATCTTGAAAGTGTCGAAGCCGGCTTTGCGCAGCGCGCGGATGCCTTCGATCACGTCGGACGGACGGTCGCCGCCTACCCAGCTATAGGTTTTCATGCGGTCGCGCACCAGGCCGCCCAGCAGTTCATACACCGGCACGCCCAGGGCCTTGCCCTTGATGTCCCACAGCGCCTGGTCGATGCCGGCCATGGCGCTCATCAGGATGGCGCCGCCGCGGTAGAAACCGCCCCGGTACATCACCTGCCACAAATCGTTGATACGGCGCGGATCCTGGCCGATCAGGTATTGCGCATACTCCTGCACCGCCGTCTCGACGGTGCGGGCCTTGCCTTCAATGACGGGTTCGCCCCAGCCCACGATGCCTTCGTCGGTCTCGATCTTGAGCAGCATCCAGCGCGGTGGAATACGGTAGGTAGTCAGCTTGGTAATTTTCATGGCGGTCAAAGAAGGGGTGATGGTTTGACGCCAGTCTAGCGCGCATAGCTAGCGCGTAAATATGTAATGTTTGCGCGAACGTATGCCGATTTGGCATATGTGGAGCGCCGGAGGATGGCCGCCATCCCCCGGCGCCGGCGCGCTACTCGCTGACCAGTTTGTCTGCGACGTACACGCGGTATTGCTTGATGCGGCCGGTGACCGTATCGGGGCCCTGGCGCGGCGTATAGCGCATGCCGGCCACCGCCACCCGCTGGCCAAGGTCGATGATCAGCCGGTGCGGATGCGCGGCGCCGGCCGCCGCCGCGCCGGCATATGCGGTATGCCAGTGGTCCGAGGCCTGCCCGTTGATGGCGTTGAGGGCCGAACCGTCCTCCTTCTTCAGCTCCTCGCTGCTGACGTAGGCGATGGTCCAGGATTGCTGGTTGAGCGTCTTGCCGTCCTTGCCCAGCAATGAAATCTCCGCCGCCGCCGCGTACTGCTTGCCGTCAAAGGCATCCAGCGATTCGAGGCAGAACTGGCGCCCCGCCACCGGCGCGGCAAACAGCACATCCTGGGTGGCGCCGCCGGCCGCGAATTCGCCGGCACCGGCCGGGACCACATCCGCCAGCGCCGGCCTGACGGTGCTGGGCGGGCGCGCCAGGTCCAGCTCGGGATTGAGCTGGTCCAGGATAGGCTCGGTGAGGCCGGCCATGCGCGCGCTGCGCGGGCCGGTCAGGTCCAGCACCACCACGTCGTTGCGGCCCTTGCGGATCCACGGACCGGGCAGGTACATGGTCTGGGTCGGGCCTATGCTCCAGTAGCGTCCCAGGCAGCGGCCGTTGATCCAGACTATGCCCTGGCCCCAGCTGGACATGTCGAGGAAGGTGTCGGCCTGCCGGGCGGCGTCAAAGCCGCCGCGCCAGAATGCCGGCCCCTGCGCGCGCCCGGCCTTGAACGCCAGCGGCGGCAGCGTGCCATCGGCGTCGAAGTCGATGGCGCGGATTTCCCAGTTCTCCAGCGCCTGCGCGGCGCCGCCCTTGACGGTGAACGTCACCGGACCGTGCAGGCCCTTGCGGTCGTGGACCTCCAGGCCGAAGTTGACCCGCGCGATGGTGTACAGCAGGATCTCCACCGTCACGGGCTTGCTGCGCGCCGGAACGGCCACCGAGAAACGCCGGTGGCGCGTATCCATCGTGCCAAGCTGTTTGCCGTCGATGTACACCCATGCCAGGTCGCGCACCTTGGCCGCGGCAAGCAGGCCCGCCGGTCCTGCAGGCAGCTGCACGCGGTAGGCCACCAGCCCGCGGCTGATGTCGTACTGTTCCATCGGTTCCGGCGAAACCGCCTTGATCGCGCGCGCAGGCAGGTTGGCAAACACCGCCGCCGACTCCTTCAGTGCGAATGGGCCTATCGCCATGACGGGATTGCGGGCCGGCGGCTCCGGCAGCACTTCGCCCGGCGCCAGGAACGGGCGCATGCCTTCGCGGTAGGCCTTGAACTTGGCGCCCACCCATCCGGCCTCGCTGATCGGCGCGTCGTAGTCGTAGCTGGTGGTGTCGGGCCTGAACGGACGGTCGCAACCGCCCCACAGGCCGAAGGTGGTGCCGCCATGGGCCATGTACAGGCTGAACGAACCGTTCGCCTCCAGCATGGCCTGGATATCGATGACGGCCTTCGCATTGTCGCCCCGGCGGTGCGGGTTGCCCCAGGTGTCGAACCAGCCCGAGTAATATTCGCCGCACATCAGCGGTCCGCGCTGCACCTTGGCCAGCTCCTTGAAGCCGGCGGCGGGATCGCTGCCGAAATTGGCCACCGAGAACAGCTCGGGGATATGTGTCTTGACCACCGCGTTGGTGGGATTGCACTGGAACAGCGGCACATCGAACCCGGCATCGAGCAGCGCCTGGCGCATCACGCGCATGTACTCCAGGTCTTCGCCGAAGAAACCGTACTCGTTCTCAACCTGCACCATCAGGATGGGACCGCCCTGCGTCGCCTGCATCGGCGCCAGCACGCGGCCCACTTCGCGCAGGTAGCGCCGCGCCGGATCGACAAAGGCCGGGTCGCGGGTGCGCAGATAGGCATCGCCCGGATGCTTCTTGAGCAGCCACCACGGCAGGCCGCCCATTTCCCATTCGGCGCAAGCGTATGGGCCGGGGCGCAGGATCACCCACAGTCCCTCTTTTTGAGCCAGGCGGCAGAACTCGGCCGCATCGCGCTGGCCGCTCCAGTCGTATTTCCCCTCACGCCATTCGTGGTAGTTCCAGAACAGGTAGGCGCACACGGTATTCAGGCCCATGGCCTTGATCGCTTGCAGGCGGTGCTGCCAGTATTCGCGCGGCACGCGCGCGAAGTGCATTTCGCCGCAGCGGATCTGCAGCGGCTTGCCATCGAGCAGAAAGTCGCTGGCGCCGATGGCAAAGCGCGGCGACGCGGCGCCCTGGGCGAGAGCGCGCATGGGCAGCAGCGCGCCGCCGGCGGCGGCGGCGGCGCCTTGCAGCAGGCGGCGGCGGGGCAGGTTCGCGCGCGCCATTTAGAACGCCATCCTCAGGCCGACGTTGACCCGGCGGCCCACGTCTTCCAGTGTCAGGAACTGGGACTCGTTCAGCGCGTACTCGTGCATGCGCGAGTTGCCCAGGTTGATGGCGTCTGCATACAGCGACATCTTGGGCGTGATGTTGTAGCGCAGGCTGGCGTCGGTCTGGCCGTAAGCGGCGCGGTTGCGCGGCATGGTGCTGCCACCGCCGCAGTCCACCGAGAAGTGGTTGCGCCAGTTGTAGCTCACGCGGGCCGAGAACTTGCTGTTCTCATAGAAGATCGAGCCGTTGTACGACTGCGGCGACAGGCCGGGGTAGCCGCAAGCGGACG
>NZ_BAAKJE010000130.1:0-7267 GCF_059704565.1 Massilia sp. NBRC 108631 | reverse complement strand
CCTGCGCCGTGGATGGTGCCGGCGTATTCCACCTGCTTGCTGCTCAGCTTGCCCTCCCGGTTCTGCTCCAGCAAGCTCGACAGGATCAGCATGCTGTTCAGCGGCGTGCGCAGCTCGTGCGACATATTGGCCAGGAACTCGGACTTGTAGGCGCTGGTGCGCTCCAGCTCGTCGGCCTTGCGGCGCAAGGCCAGGCTGGCCTGCTCGCTCTCGGCACTCTTCTGGCGTATCACCTCGCGCTGCTGCTCGAGCAGCTGGGCGCGCTCTTCCAGCTCCTCGTTGGACTGCTGCAGCTCTTCCTGCTGCACCAGCAATTCCTCGGTCTGCACCTGGGTCTGTTCCAGCAGGGCCGCCACGCGGCGGCGCGCGTGCTCGACGCCGATGGCCACCGCCACCGCCTCGGCCGCCTGGCGCAGCCACGCCAGCACGGGCGCCTCGAACTGGCCGAAGGTGCCGATCTCCACCAGCCCCACCAGCGCGCCGTTGTGCAGCAGCGGCACCGCTGCCACGGCCGCCGGCGCGGCCTGGCCCAGCGCCGAGGCCACGTCCAGGTAGGCCGGCGGCACCGGCGCCAGCACGGCGATGGCGCCGCCGCGCGCCGCGTTGCCGGCCCAGCCCTCGCCCAGCGCGAAGCCGGCGCGCGGCGCCGTGCCGGGCGTGTAGGCATGGCTGGCCGCCAGCTCCAGCCACTGGCGTTCCGGATCGTACAGATACAGCGCGCCCACGGCACCGCCCACGTGCCGCGTGAGGAAGCTGGTCACGGCCTGCGTCAGCTCAGCCAGCGCGCGCTCGCCGCGCAATTCGATGTTGAGCGTGTTGATGCCGGTCTTGGCCCAGTCCTGCAGGCGCTCCTCGTCGCGGTGCAGGCGCAGGGTGCGCGCCATGCGGGCGAAGCCGCGTCCCAGGCTCTGCTGGGCCGCGCCCATCGCGGCGATGGCGCCCACCAGCGCGCCGATCTCGTCGCGCCGCGCCACCAGCGGGCTGGCGGCCAGCGCGGGCGGCTCGCGCACTTCGCGGCTCAGGTCGCCCGCCGCAATGGCCTCCACCTGCTCGGCGCGCTCGGCGCTGTCCTTGCTGAGCGCGCTCAGGGTGTCGAGCACGCCGCGGATCTGGCCGGTCAGCGCCAGATAAGTGCCCAGCGCCAGGTAGGCGAACAGCACGCAGGCCAGCACGCTGGGCACCACGGTCCAGGCCAGGCTGGCGCGCGCGGCCGCGATGCGCCGCTCGATATGCTCGCGCAGCGCCGGCGCCAGCACTTCGTTGCCGCCCGCGTAGATCTGGTCGATCAGGCTGGTGAACTGCGCCACGTACTCCTCCGAGCTGGTGCCGAAGCGGCCGCCGATGACGTCTTCCTGCACCATGCCAAGCGCGATGCGCATGCCGGCCTCGACGTTCTGGTCGAGCCCGGTCAGCACGCCGCGCAATGAGGGGTTGTAGCTGATGACTTTATCAAGGTTGGCGGTTTGCAAATCCCGCGCGATGCGCGTGTGACCCAGCAGGCCGGCCATTTCCAGCCGCTCCGGCTCGGTGGCGGTCTTGCGCGCCAGGATGGCGGCGCCGAAGGCGCGGGTCTGGCCCAGCCGTTCCGTGAAGAAGGGCAGCTTGACGATGGTGTCCATCAAATAAAAACTGGCGATGTCGGGGTCCAGCGTCAGCGCGCTGGAATCGGCCACGTCGGAGGCCAGCACCAGCATCTTGGCGATCAGCTGCTGGTGGCGCAGGGTATTGGTCTGCTGTGGCCATTCCAGGCCGAACTGGCGCAGTGAACGCCAGTCCGCGCTCACTTCGCGCCAGCGCTGGCCGGCCAGCACCTTGGGCGGCAGCGCCTCTCCCAGGCGCAGGAAGGCCGTGTCGACCTCGGCCGCCTTGGCCTGCTGGCGCGCGGCGAAGGCCCGGTTGCCGCCGAGCAGTCCCGCAGCCAGGCCACGGTCGTGCTGCACCAGCTGGATGGCGCGGTTCAGGCGCACCAGCGCTTCCAGGCCGCGCAATTCTTCGCGGGAAGGTTCGATTACCCTGTCAAGCGCGCGGTACAGGCTGACCTGCAGCACCGCCACGGCGGCCAGCGCAAGCAAGCCCAACAACAGGAACTTGTGCGCATAGCGCAGCCTGCCCATCAAATTGATGGCGGGGTAAAACAGGGCCTTCATTTCTCTCCCGGTCAGATGTCAGCGCGTGCACTGAGGCTAGGATCGGCGAGCGACCAAGTAGTGTCAAGGAGAAAAAAAGTTTGCCGGGCGAGGCTGCGGCGTGGCCGCCACACTATATCGTCACGCTAAAAACGCACGCGGCCGATCAGCATATCGCGGTACATCACCCAATCGCCCAGCAGGCTGTAAAACGGATATTTGAACGTAGCCGGACGGTTATGCTCGAAGAAGAAATGGCCGGCCCAGGCAAAACCATAACCAGCCAGCGGAATAAACCACAGCAAGCCGTAAACTTCGCGCACCACGGCGGCGGCGATAATCAGGACGATCAGGCTGGTGCCGATAAAATGCAGGAGGCGGCAGGTTGAATTGGAGTGTTCCTGCAAATAAAAAGGGTAGAATTCCTTGAAACTGCGAAAGCGCGCTGTTCCATTCATCTTTCCCATGTCAACTCTCCTCGACGCGGCTGGCGTAACTCAGATCGGTTTCATCGCCCCATACAAATACTTTCGGCTCCTGCAATACATGCACAAGGAATTGCTGGCGTTCGCGCAGGCGGCGCCGGAAATCGGGCAGCGTATATAAATTCGGATTGATCTTGCGGCGCAAAATGCGTTCCGCCACCGGCAACCGCGACAGCAATTCGCCATAGCTGGTGTTATCGCCGATCAGCAGCAATTCAATTTTATCTTCGCTGGCTTCCTGTTCCTTGGCCGTGGCGCCATAGACGAAAGCCACATTTAGCTGGTCGCCCAGCGGCGACAATGCCGAATTCAATACGCTCACCAGGCCGAATGTCTTGCGCACCAGGCTGGATAATTCCGCATACACCAGGCTCTCTTTATTCGGCCGGAAACGGCGCACATTGCCGATACGCTCGGACACGATCAAACCGGAATCATGCAGGCGGCGCAGTTCACGCTGGGCGGATGCGCTGCCCAATCCCGTGAGGCGCATGATTTCGTTGAGGTGGAAACCGTCATTAACGCGCACGAACATCAGGCCCAGCAGCTTTTGCTGGGCGGGAGTGAAGAGGGCTTGGGCGATCATGGGCCAAATCTTAGCACGGATAAGCCAGCATCTGGCATAGCAATCCGCAGCCGCGTGCGCGGAGGCCGCATTCCACCGTAGCCGATGTGGCGCAGCCTCCACGCGCGGCCGGCCCGCGCAGCCGCTCCCGGCGCCGCCCGCCCCATCCGGCAACCCTGTGGCAAAATGGGCGCTTCCCCTCATTCGCTCCGCCCCGCCAGGACATCCAGAAGCAATTGATTAAAGCCAGTAATGAGGACCTTCAGCAACTCGTCTATATCGTTAATCAAGCCTATCGGGGCACTGGATGGACCAGTGAAGCCGAGTTAATCAGTGGCCCGCGCATTAACCTGCACACGCTGCTGGAAATAGCCGGGGGCACTGCAACCACCGTATTCTCCGCGAAAGGCGCTGACTCGGCCTTGCTCGGCTGTGTTTCCCTGAGCCCGGCGACCGATGGCCAATGGTATTTATCCATGCTGGCAGTCAACCCAGCGATTCAAGCCGGCGGCACCGGCAAAGCAATTATGGCCGCTGCAGAGAAATTCGCTGTGGAACATGGCGCCACGTCAATTAAGATTTCCGTTATTAACCATCGCGACAGCCTCATCGCCTGGTATGAACGGCGCGGCTACCGTAAAACCGGCGCTACCGAGCCTTTCCCCTACCATGACCCAACCGTCGGCAAACCACTCCGCGATGATCTCGAATTAATTACGCTGACGAAACTATTGCCCGCCATTTGACCGGCACGCTGTAAATCCTGCTTTACATTCGGCGCAAATGTGCCATCCTGTAGATGTGAGGTGTTGCTGTTCCGGACGGACTCAAGTTACCGGGCGGACATGTCACTGAAGTAAGGGGGCCGCTTTCGTAGTGGCCCCTTCTATTTTTATCGCCACGCACTGCGTCCCATCAATACTGCGACGCCCCGGCCGCGCCACCATTCCCCTTCAATTCAATCGGAGGCGGCGATGGCAGACGACTACGATACGCCTTGGAAAAATGCACTCAGCCGTTATTTTCCAGAGTTTATGGCATTCTATTTCCCGGCCATTTACGCTGACATTGACTGGCAGCAGCCGGTGGAATTCCTGGACCAGGATATGGCCCAGCTGACGCCCGACGCCGTGATCGGGCCGCGCCGAGTGGATAAACTGGCCCGCGTCTGCATGCTGACCGGGCCGGCGCAGCCAGTGCTGGTGCATGTTGAAGTCCAGAATTGGCCCGGCCGCACCTTCGCCGAGCGCATTTTCGTTTATAACTATCGAATCTATGATCGCCACAGGTGCCCGGTCACGTCGCTGGCGGTCACCGCCGATAGCGGCTACCGGCCGCCTGATGCGGCTGCCGGCCGGGCTGGAATCGAGGCTGACGCAAGCGGTAAGGAAACTTCGAAAGGAGGAAACCATGGACTATCTTCTGCCATTCGAACGCTAGGCGCTGGCGCGTGGCGAGCAAGAAGGACTCGAACGGGGCATCAGGCAGGGACAGGCACTGGTGCTGGAACGCTTGCTGGCACACCGCTTCAGCATCCTTCCGGACTAGGTCAAGCAAAGGCTGCAGGACGCGGACACTGCCCAGTTGACTGTCTGGACGGACCGCCTGCTGTACTGTAAGCGTCGACTCAGCACCGTGTTGAGTGCCGTAACAGTTTAGTTGATGATGGCTGGCCGCAGGCCAGCGTTCATTTATTTGCCAGCCACAAGGTGCTGGGAGCAGTTCCAGGGCAGGAAGTCGTCGACGCGATTGACCGGGTGGTCCGCAATGTGCGCCAGCACATGGCGCAGCCAGGCCTCAGGATCGATGCCGTTTAGCTTGGCAGTGCCGATCAGGGAGTAAATCGACGCTGCCCGTTCACCGCCGCTGTCGGCCCCAGCAAACAGGTAATTGCGGCGGCCAAGCGCTATACCACGCAGTGCCCGTTCTGCGGCCGAGTTATCGATCTCGATGCGTCCGTCGTCGCAGTATCGTGTGAGCGCCGGCCACAGCTTCAGGGCATACATAATGGCGGCCGCGGTATCGGATTTGCGTGACAGCGTTTCCAGCGTGGCACGCAGCCAACGCTCCAGTTCATCAAGCAGTGGCCGTGCTTTCGACTGGCGTACCAGACATCGCTGGTCCGGTGGTTTGCCGCGCACTTCCGCTTCGATCCCGTACAGCGCACCGATCCGTGCCAGTGCTTCGGTGGTAATGGCCGATGGCCGCGCGGCGTGCAGGTCATGGAATTTGCGGCGGGCATGCGCCCAGCAAGCTGCTTCCACCACCTGGTTCGTTTCGAAGATGGCGTTGAAGCCAGCATAAGCATCGGCTTGCAGCACGCCTTTAAATTTGGCGAGATGGGTTTGCGGATGGATACCTTTGCGATCGGGCGAGTAAGCAAACCATACAGCCGGCGGCACCTCCGACGCGCTGTCGCGGTCATCACGGACATAGGTCCAAAGTCGTGCCGTGCGGGTGCTGCCATTGCCGGGCGCCAGCACCGGGATCGGCGTGTCATCGGCATGCAGTTTGTCGGCAGCAAACACGTGACGCCGCACCGCATCGACCAGCGGGCGCAGCAAGGTATGGCAGGCACCGACCCAGTTGGCCAGTAGCGAGCGGTCCAGCTCCACGCCTTCCCGGGCATAAATCACGCTCTGGCGGTACAACGGCAGATGGTCGGCATACTTGGCCACCAGCACGTGCGCCAGCAGACCAGGCCCAGCGATGCCGCGTTCCACCGGGCGGCTCGGCGCTGGTGCCTGGACGATGGTGTCGCAGCAGGCACACGCCAGCTTGGGACGCACATGGCGGATGACGCGGAAGCTGGCGGGCACATATTCCAGTTGCTCCGCCACATCCTCGCCCAGGCGGCGCAGTGCCCCGCCACAGTCCGGGCAGGCCTGATGCTCCGGCTGGTAGACGCGTTCATCGCGGGGCAAATGTGGCGGCAACGGCTTACGTGCCTTGGATGCGGCGCGCGATTGCGGAGCGGGTTCGGCCTGCTGTGCCGCGCCGGTTTCCGCCTCCAGGTCTTCCAGCTTCAGTTCCAGTTGCTCGATCTGCCGTTCGACTTTTTCGGAACTGCGGCCAAACTGCATCCGCTGCAGTTTGGCGATCAGCAGTTTCAGATGCTCGATTTCAGCAGCGCGGGTATCCAATTGCGCCTTCAGACGCTGGACTTGCTCGTCACGCGCCAGCAGCATGGCTTTCAGGGCGGCGATGTCGTCAGGGAGGTCGGTGGCGGTGAGCATGCCCCGAGTTTACGGAATTCCGGCCACGTTTACAAGGCCGATTGGGGTCGCCACGTACGTTCCGGCCTGCGCCAGTCAATGCCTTCCAGCAGCATCGACAACTGCGCCTGCGTCAGCATCACTGTCCCGCTGGCAGCCTGAGGCCAGACGAAGCGGCCTTTCTCAAGGCGCTTGGCCAGCAGGCACAGGCCGTCACCAGTCCACCACAGCACCTTGATCATGTCACCGCGCCTGCCACGGAACACGAAGACGTGACCGCTGAAGGGATCTTCGGCCAGTGCGGTCTCCACTTTTGCCGCCAGTCCGTTCATGCCTGCACGCATATCGGTGACGCCGGCGGCGAGCCAGATGCGGGTGCCGGAAGGTAAGCCGATCATCGCAGCAGCCTGTCCAGCACCTGCGCCAATAGGTCCCGATCGACATCGCCTTCGACGCGAAGTTTCGCACGGCCCACCGTCAACTCCAGCATGGCCGCCGGACGATGATCACCGCCGGCCAACGGCTGTGCTGGTTGATCAACGATGGTCACCGGGACCAACGCGGGAGCAGTAGCCTGTGCCACAGGAAGCTGATTCGGCGCGTACCGCTTACGCCATCCGAATACCTGGTTGGTGTTGACGCCGTTTTCGCGCGCCAGCCGCGCCACCGAAACGCCGGGCTGGAACGACTGCTCCACGATGGCGCGCTTAAATTCCTCGCTGTGGTGCCGGTAGGGGCCTCGCGAGGGCTGCTTGCTGTCCGTTCCCAAATTTGTGTCCATAATCGAATTTGTGGGCACAAATTTGTTGTGCCTTCGATTCGATCATCAGAGATGCTGCCGCTTGAAGTCTAGACGGCGGCGGCTGGACGCTTACG